>JAIKWF010000109.1 GCA_024685005.1 Lachnospiraceae bacterium | reverse complement strand
GGAGAAGGGGGTGCCCAATGATGAAATCTGATATGATGAAATATAAAAGTTATCGCGCTTCAATCGCATATGATGAAGATGATAAGATCTTTGTTGGAGAGGTATTTGGTGTTTCGGATTCGCTAAACTTTCACGGCAGTTCCATAAGTGAACTGGAGGAGTCATTCCATAATTGTATAGATAATTATCTCGATCTGTGTGCACAGATTGGAAAAATACCGGAAAAAGAATTCTCCGGAAGCTTTAATGTTAGGACTACTCCTGCCTTACATAAAGAAGCATCCGAATATGCTGCAGAAAATGGGATTACTCTGAACCAAGTTGTATCCAAAGCCATTGAGGTATTCTTGGGGAATAATCATCTTACGCATGCATAGGCTGATCGTTGCAGATACAGCAGTTTCAAAACTAAACCTGTTTTTCAGCGTTCGCCGCACCCTGAACAAGGGTGCGGAGCTTTTTTACTGGCGCAATCATTTTGTTTTGCGTAGCGATGTTATGTAAACTGAATGCCCTGCGAACGGGGATTTGCGTAGAATTTCCACTTAAACGAACGGGAATTTGCGTAGAAAATACGTTTTCACGAACGGGGATTTGCGTTATACTTTCCTTGGAACGGCAGTTTCAGAACAGGAGAGCAACTAACCATGAGCGAAAAGAAGAAAATACAGGAAGCAATTGACGATCTGACCCTTGCGCTGCTTTATCTGACGCGGTTTCAGGACAGAGAGGGCAGCCAGTTTAACGAGATCGCATGGAAGGGCTATGATTTCGATGCCTTAGAAAGGCTGGACGCGGCGGAGCTGATCATGGATCTGAAAAACAGGCGGGGCGGCAGCTATAAGTACGCCTACATGACGGAAAAAGGCCGCAACAAAGCCCGTGAGATCTTGGGAGAGCTGAACATTGAGGATCAGGAGCTCTATGAGCGGTTTGAATTTCGCACCATAAAGCCGGAGGAGGCTGATGAGGCAGCGGATATCGAGCAGGCCTGCTTCCCGGCCAACGAAGCGTGCACGAGAGAAAATATGAAGGATCGCATTCAGGCTGCTGCCGATCTTTTTCTGGTGGCCATGGACCGAAAGACGGGAAAAATGGCGGGCTTTCTAAATGGCATCGCCACCAATGAGAATAGTTTCCGGGACGAATTTTTTACGGATGCCGCAACCCACGATCCCCAGGGCAGGAATATTATGCTCCTTGGTTTGGACGTGCTGCCGGAATACAGGGAGCAGGGGCTGGCAAAAGAGCTGGTTTACTGCTATTGCCGCAGAGAGCAGGAAAGAAGCAGAAATCGCCTGGTTCTTACCTGTCATGAGGAAAAAGTTGCCATGTACAACAAGTTTGGTTTTCGTGATCTGGGCCAATCTGTGTCTCAGTGGGGCGGCGTAAGCTGGCACGAGATGGAGATCATGCTCTAAATCACTCTGAAAAAATTTTTTAAATTCTGTGCAACAGTTTGCATTTTTTCCAACACTGTAAGATCAGAAGGGCAGTAATTGAGAAAAATCGAAAAGCATAAATGCAAACCATCATAAAAGCACAGGAGGAGAAAAATATGAAAAAGAGAGTGATCGCACTTGTATTAGGACTTTGTATCTTTACCCTTTCCGCATGTGGCGCTGTTGCGGAAAATGACAACGCGTATTCTAAAGTTGAGACCAGGAGCGGGGAAACCCGGGAGGCAGATCTTGATGAGGTGCTTCCCGACTACGCTCAGGTCCCGGATGACTGGGAGCCCTCTGAAGAGGAGGTTTCCCTTTCTGCTATCAAGGAAAGCATTGCCGAAGCAGGGATGGCCTACGACGGCATCGTCTCCCGGGAGAATCCTTCCATTGATTCCATTCTTCTTGAAAATGATATCATGACTCTGGCTGAGAGCGATTTCGACTGCAACGGCAGAGGCGAGAAAGCAGCCGTAGAAGAGTATATGGATCTGGTAGCAAAATTCAGATCCTATTTTAAGGAGATCAAGGTATACGAGCCCAGAGATGGCTATACCATTGCCATCAGTGCAAAGAAGCTGTATGAGTACAAAATAGAGGATACGGGCGAGATCCTTGCTATCTATGACGATATCCAAAAGGCGCAAAGCGATCTTCCGTACCGTATCATGGATGATGAAGTTAGCTACGGCTCACAAAAATCCTCCAAAAGTCTTTTCAGAGGAATCACCAGTTTCATTGCGCCGGAGACAAATAAAGCGGCTGCCACAGAAGAATGTGAAGTGGCAGAGGATTATTGCTGCGAGGCAGAAGCCTGCGATGAAGCAGACCTTGCCGGAGCTGTTCCTTCAGAAGAAGCCATTCTTCCGGATGTTATGCCGGATGTAGAATCATGGCAGGCGCCTGAGTGGAATACGGAAGAGTACAAGTCTTTTGAGGAAAACAGGTTTATGTCAGCCCAGAGCTCTCCCTTTTCTACTTTCGGAATGGATGTGGATACGGCATCCTATGCTAACTTTCGCAAGAAGATTTTTAACGGAAGGGACATTCCCAAGGACTCTGTCCGCGCAGAAGAAATGATCAACTCCTTCGATTATGATTATGCCAAACCGGCAGAGGGAGAAAAATTCGGCGTCACCACCGAGATTGCCGATACTCCCTGGAACCCCGATACAAAGCTCCTTCGGGTGGGCGTGAAGTCGGAGGAAGCGGATACGGAAGATGTGGCTTCCAACGTGGTATTCTTGATCGATACCTCCGGCTCCATGTTCGATGCGGACAAGCTTCCCCTTGTACAGAAATCGTTCCTGATGCTGCTTCACAGCCTTGATAAAAATGATAAGGTATCCATCGTGACTTATGCAGGTTCCGACGAGATCAAATGCGAAGGAATTTCCTGTGATAAAAAGGAAAAGGTCACACAGGAGATCCTGTCTCTGGAAGCCTGGGGCGGCACAAACGGTGCAGCAGGTATCACAACTGCTTACGAGTTAGCAAAAGAGAACTTTATTGACGGTGGAAACAATCGTGTTATCCTTGCAACCGACGGTGATCTGAACCTGGGGCTTACCAGCGAAAGTGACCTGGTGGATCTGATCAAAGAAGAGAAGGAAAGCGGCGTTTTCTTATCAGTGCTCGGAGTTGGCAGCGGCAACTACAAGGATTCCAAAATGAAGGCTCTGGCGGATAACGGAAACGGAAATTTTGCCTACATCGATTCCACCACTTCAGCCAGCAAGGCCCTGATCCGGGACTTCAATTCCCTGATGTACACGGTGGCAAAGGATGCCAAGATGCAGGTGGAATTCAATCCCGCCAAGATCAAAGG
>JAIKWF010000055.1 GCA_024685005.1 Lachnospiraceae bacterium | reverse complement strand
TGCAGGATATGCAGATGGACTCATGGCTGCAAGTCCTGAGTGGGCTCTTATAGTTGTGGTTATTGTTGGCATAGCGCTGTCAGTGATTATATCTAATATTACGGTAAAATTGTTCAAACTGGATAAGAAGGGATAACTACGTTTTGTGCGTGGTTACACGTTTTTTCATAGAAGCGCATAGAAGCAGTAGAATTTTGATAGACAAACAAGCTAACGAGTGTTATTATTTAATGTTAGCAAATGCTAACTGAGATTGTATTTGCCTAATGTGAAAAGAGGCGATAAAGCGATTGTACGCCGCTAAAGACGGTGTTTTCTTTTATTGATGCGTTAGTGATAACTAACCACACTAGTGAGGAGAGTGAACTGTTATGAGAATGATGAAATCCATTTGGTTCCTGTTAGTTTTCCTGGAGATAGGGGGCAGAAAATGAAGAACTATCTAAATAAAAGCATGTTTAAGGGCATAAAAGGCGAACTGACGGTGAAGTATGGTGTGAGTAAGTCCGATGAAATCTGGCAGTATGCAAATTCCGAATATCATAAACTTGAAACAGATGAGCCTGATGCTGATAAAACAAGCAGATCATATGTGTTTCCGGCAGTTTCAATATATCGGGCAATCGAACAATATGCACCGGGAGAGGCTCTTGGGGTTATGCGCTTATATGGAACAAAAATGGGATTGAAATTAAAAAAGATGTTTGGCAGGATCACGTCACTGCCGGGGATGCCGGCTCTTATGTGGAAAAATATGGATAAGATCGCCGCTAAGATGAGTTCCGGATATGATGTTAAAAACCTGCGGGTTGAAAAGGATAAATGCTATATGGATGTTGTGGCCTGCCCGTTATATGACAAGGCGAAAGCACTCGGAACCCCGGAAGCGGTGCAGATGATCTGCTGTATGGATAAGGAGTACATGAACGGCTTTCGCGGAGCTGATTATAGGAGAACAAAGTCTGTTGCCGAGGGTGATGACTGTTGCGACTATAGATTAAACAAATCTGTATGAGGAAAGAAAAGAGGAAACGGAGGTCTTCATAGAAGCGCATAGAAGGCATACCTTAAGGTATTGTAATTTTTTACGTCATATGATAAAGTCATATCAGAATTCTTCAAGGAAACATTTCTGTTTCATTTTTCCGAACTGTAAAAACAAAAATATTGATGAAAAAGAACCACAGACCGTTTTTTTGGACTGCGTGTTTGCTAGAATCACAATGAGATGTTAAACCGGACAACCAAATGATTTTATGAATTTGGCTGTTGACAAAATCGAACGTTTGTTTTATATTATGAATATCGAACGAATGTTCATAAGAAGGAGAAGAGAATGATGAATACTGACAAGCAAAAAGCATTGGAGGCAGCGCTGGTACAGATCGAGCGTCAATACGGCAAGGGTGCCGTGATGAAACTTGGAGAGAATGTATCATCCATGAACGTTGAGACCATTCCCACAGGATCTTTAAGTCTGGATCTTGCATTGGGGCTCGGTGGTATTCCCAAGGGGCGTATCATTGAGATCTACGGACCGGAATCCAGCGGTAAGACAACAGTTACCCTTCATATGATATCGGAAGTACAGAAAAGAGGCGGTATCGCCGGATTCATCGATGCGGAGCATGCACTGGATCCTGCATATGCCAAGAATATCGGTGTTGACATTGACAATTTATATATTTCGCAGCCTGACAGTGGCGAGCAGGCCCTTGAGATCACAGAGACCATGGTCCGTTCCGGCGCTATTGATATCATTGTAGTGGACTCTGTGGCAGCGCTGACGCCCAAAGCGGAGATCGATGGTGATATGGGCGATTCCCATGTGGGACTCCAGGCACGCCTGATGTCCCAGGCACTCCGGAAACTGACAGCGGTCATCAGTAAGTCCAACTGTACAGTGATCTTTATCAATCAGCTTCGCGAGAAGGTTGGCGTTATGTTTGGTAATCCTGAGACCACCACAGGTGGCCGTGCACTGAAGTTCTATTCCTCCGTTCGCCTTGATGTGCGAAGGATTGAACAACTGAAGTCAAGTGGGGAAGCTATCGGTAACAGAACCAGAGTAAAAGTGGTTAAGAACAAGATCGCGCCGCCCTTTAAGGAAGCGGAATTTGATATCATGTTCGGAGAAGGTATTTCAAAAGAAGGAGATATCCTGGATCTGGCAGCAGACAATGACATCATTAACAAAAGCGGAGCATGGTATGCGTATGAAGGCAATAAGATCGGCCAGGGTCGTGAGAATGCCAAGCAGTATCTGAAGGATAATCCTGCAGTCTGTGCTGAAGTAGAGCGTAAAGTCAGAGAGCTTTTCGGCCTGCAGGCGGATGATGCGGCTCCCAAATCCCCGGACAATGCATCCGTTAAGGAAGAAAAGGTAGCGAAAGAAAAGAATTGATGCTGCCCGAAGAGAGAATTACAGATCATGACTGTTACTAAAATTGAAGAATATAATTCTCAAAAAGTAAAAGTATATATTGATGGTTTGTTCGCCTTTGTATTATACAAAGGCGAACTTTCTAAATACGGCATTCGGGAAGGACAGATTATCTCTCGGGAGCACTATACCCTTTTGACAGAGGATGTATTGGTAAAGCGTGCAAGGTTAAGAGCCATGAATCTTTTGACCAAGCGCCCTTATTCGGAGGCAGAGCTTCGCCGCAAGCTTTCTTTGAATGACTATCCTGAGTATTTGATCGACAATGCCTTGTCTTATGTCAAAAGCTTTGGCTATATCAATGATCATACCTATGCTTCCGATTATATAGCATCCGTATCCGGCAGATATCCAAGGAATGTGATCCGCCAAAAGCTTATACAAAAGGGAATTCCGGCAGATATCATAGAATCTTGTCTCTCAGAAGGGGAAGAAGAGCTGCAAGAGATGGAAGAGGATCTGATCGTCTCTTTGATTGAAAAGAAGGCAAGGAATCTGGACCTTTCTGACCCGGCTCAGCTGGCAAAACTTTATCGCTATCTGGCAGGAAAAGGTTTTTCAACCGGTCGGATCAGAAGTGCGGTTTCCAAATATCAGGCAGAAAGATAGTGATTGTAATCAGGCCTGTGATTTAGTAGAATGGGAAAGAGCGGCGAAGCGCCGCCTGATCACAGCAGTATTGGAGATATGGGATATGCCTGAGCGTAAAATCGAGATTCGCAGATTCTGGTGGGTGGTTACAGCTGCCATGCAATGGGGAATTTCTTTTTTTACAGATCGAAAGATTTTTCAACTGACACAGGATAAATATATGTTTTATGCGGTTCTGAAGGCAGCTTTTTTATGCTTGCTTTTGTGGATCTGGAAATTGATCTTTAAAACTGCCGCTAACCTTTTAAAGGGACATCCCGGGACGAAAGTACGAATTTTCTACGGAAGCATCTATACAGTTATTCTTTTTTTGGCATTGCTTCTGACCTGGCCCGGGATCTGGAGAACGGATGAATTCGGCATTCTGGGGAATGTCGTAGCTGTTCAGATTTACTGGTGGCAGCATTTTCTTACCAGTCTGTTTTATTTCTTTTCCTTTATGATCATACCTAATCCTGTAGGTGCTATCGTGATCCAGGTTTTGATCTGCGGCTGCGGCTTTGGATATATTGCCGAAACAGTATCGAGAAGAACCGGGAAAAAGGCCATGGGAGCCATTATGCTGATTCCTTTTTGCATTCCTTCTGTGATCATGTTTCAGATTTATCCCATGCGTATTACCCTCTATGCCCTGCTGGAGCTTGTTCTGCTTCTTTATCTGTATGAGCATGCAAGCGATATAGTGCATACCGGCTATATAGGGCATGTCGGCGACATGAATCGTGCCGATAATATGGAGGCTGTCGGCAATTGGCAGATCATTCTGTTGGCCGTGGCAACGGCGATCCTTGCCACCTGGCGATCCGAGGGAATCTACTACATCCTTCTGCTGCCGCTCTGGTTTTTGATCCTTTTCAGGAAGAAACGGATCGGAATAAGGAAGCTGATCCTTTATCTGTTTGTTTCATTTGGTCTTTTTACAGCGATTTATGCGATGCAGAGCGTGGGAATCCACAAGGACCGGAATGATGCATATGAAATGACGGCCTATGCCCAGTCTCTTCCCGTGCTCCTTCGCAGTGCGGCTGCGGATGGAGATACGGAAGGCATTGCCATAGCAGAGAAGATCGTGGATGTACAGGCGGTTATGAATGCTAAGGAGGGGATCGAATCCTTCTGGGCAGGTGATATGACAACAAAAGAGTATAGTCCGGAGGAGTTTAAGGCCTTCAAGAAGCAGTTTATCACCTGGGTTTTCCGATATCGAAACGCATTTATAAAGGAGCGTATTCATACCATGCTGACAAGCAGGGAACAGACCAAAAGCACGGTGAATCTTCATGACAGTTCCAATATCCAGTTTGTCTATTTTTTGATGACTTTTCGCCATGTAGATCCCATAAACAGCGATCTGAGAGATCAGATCATTACCTTTATGGAACAAAAGGTATTCTGCCTGTTTGAGATCCCGGCAGCCATTATGGCTGTTGTGTTCGTGTGGTGTCTGCTTCGAAAAAGAGAGGCTTGGATGCTGATCGGAATGATCCTTATAAGGATCCCGCTTGTGCTTCTGACTGCGCCGGATAATTATTTTATGTATTATTATCCCTTTTATCTGACAGGGAGCGTGCTTTTTTTCTTTATCCTTGCAGGCTTTTTTGCCAAGGACAGGCAGACTGAGACCGCTGAAACAGTTACGAATTGACCTGTACTGGCGCGCTTCCTACAGGCTGGAAGTCCTGCCCGGCTGCGGATCGGCAGAATGCATGGAGGTGGCTTTTTCCGTGGAAGGGTGATCGCGTTTTTACTTGACATAACATATATTTTTTTATAGAATAGAACTGTTGTAAATATTGTGAATCTTGATAACTCATTCGTGTCATATTCATCATATTTGTACAATGAAAATTGAATAAGGAGGTATCCTGAAATGCCAACCGTAATTGCTGCGATTGCTGTATTTATCGTAACGCTTGCGATTGCTGTTCCGGTGACTGCCAAGGTAGCCACTTCCAGATATCAGCAGGAAGTGGAAGCGAAGATGGGCAATGCGGAGGAAAAGGCCAGGACTATCATTGATGAAGCGATCAAGACCGCTGAAGCGAAAAAGCGGGAAGGATTGCTGGAGATCAAGGAAGAGTCCATTAAGGCTAAGAACGATCTGGATAAAGAGATCAAAGAACGCCGCACCGAAATCTCCCGATCTGAGCGCAGAATTCAGCAGAAGGAAGAGAACATCGATAAGAAGACCGATGCCATCGAACGTAAGGAACAGAGTTTAGCTGCAAGAGAAGAAGATCTGGCAAAGCAGAAAAAGGAAGTTGCAAGTCTGAATGAACAAAGACTTAAGGAACTGGAAAGGATCTCAGGACTGACCTCTGAACAAGCAAAAGAACACTTGCTTAGAATTGTTGAAGAAGATGTGAAACATGAAACTGCTGTCATGGTCAAGGAAATGGAGAGCAGGGCAAAGGAGGAAGCAGACAAGAAGGCAAAGGAGATCGTAGTCGGTGCCATCCAGAGATGTGCGGCTGATCACGTATCCGAAACCACTGTATCTGTTGTTCAGCTTCCCAGCGATGAGATGAAAGGAAGGATCATCGGTCGAGAGGGTAGAAATATCCGTACACTCGAAACCATGACCGGCGTTGATCTGATCATCGACGATACGCCTGAGGCTGTCGTTCTCTCCAGCTTTGATCCCGTCAGACGAGAAGTGGCGAGAATCGCCCTTGAGAAGCTGATCGTTGACGGACGTATCCACCCGGCTAAGATCGAAGAGACGGTGGAAAAAGCACAACGCGAAGTGGAAGCTATGATGAAGGAAGAAGGCGAGAATGCATCCCTTGAAGTGGGCGTGCATGGCATTCATCCTGAACTGATCAGGCTTCTGGGCCGTATGAAATTCAGAACCAGTTTCGGACAGAATGCATTAAAGCATTCGATCGAAGTTGCCCATCTTTCCGGGCTGATCGCTTCGGAAATGGGGCTGGATGTACGTATTGCGAAACGCGCCGGACTGCTTCATGATATCGGAAAAGCCATCGATCAGGACAGAGAAGGCTCTCACGTACAGCTTGGAGCTGAGCTCTGCCGGAAGTATAAGGAAAATCCGATCGTGATCAATGCAGTGGAATCCCATCACGGAGATGTGGAAGCCACATCCCTTATTGCTTGCATCGTGCAGGCTGCAGATACCATTTCCGCAGCTCGTCCCGGAGCAAGAAGAGAGACGCTGGAAACTTATACCACAAGGTTAAAACAATTAGAAGAAATAACCAACAATTTCAAAGGTGTAGACAAATCTTTTGCTATTCAGGCAGGTCGAGAGGTTCGTGTTATGGTTGTTCCCGAGAAGGTGACAGACGCGGATATGGTTTTGATGGCCAGAGATATCGCAAAGCAAATTGAAGCTGAAATGCAATATCCCGGACAGATCAAGGTCAATGTCATCAGAGAATCCCGCGTTACGGACTTTGCGAAGTAAAGAGTTACAAATGATGAAACCCTGTACATTTTTGTACAGGGTTTTCTTATGCGTTTTTTTCAATACATAAAAATAAATTGCGTGGACACAATCACTTTGTTGTAGTAGAATATTAAAGAATTTGAGTTTGGCTAAAAGAGAGGAGCTACCAGGAATGAAAAAGTATTCGGAAATGACAAAAGAAGAGCTCAGCCTCGAGCTTGAACAGTTGAATGATTCCTACAAGAAATATCAGGAGATGAATCTGACACTGGATATGAGCCGCGGAAAGCCCTGCAAAGAGCAGCTTGACATCTCCATGGGAATGATGGATGCCCTGAATTCTCAGGTTGACCTGCGATGCGAAGATGGCACCGATTGCCGTAACTATGGCCTTTTAGACGGTATTCCCGAGGCAAAGGTTCTGCTTGGCGATATGATGGAGAATCATCCGGATAACATTATCATCTATGGTAATTCATCTTTGAACGTAATGTATGATACAGTAGCAAGAGCTATGACCCACGGTATTATGGGCCATACTCCCTGGGTGAAACTTGACAAAGTGAAATTCTTATGCCCTGTACCCGGCTATGACAGACATTTTGCCATCACCGAGTATTTCGGCATTGAGATGATCCCTGTTCCCATGTCTCCTACAGGACCGGATATGGATATGGTGGAAAAACTGGTATCCGAGGATGAAAGTATCAAGGGTATCTGGTGTGTTCCCAAGTATTCCAATCCTCAGGGCTATTCTTATTCCGACGATACAGTCCGCAGATTTGCCAGATTACAGCCCAAAGCTGCAGATTTCCGTATCTTTTGGGATAATGCATACGGCATTCATCATCTCTATGATGACAAGCAGGATTATCTGGTTGAGATCCTGGCGGAGTGTAAAAAAGCGGGTAATCCCGACATGGTATACAAATTTGCTTCTACCTCCAAGATCACATTCCCGGGTAGCGGTATAGCAGCGCTTGCAACTTCCCTGAATAACCTGGAAGACATTAAGAAGCAGCTCAGGAACCAGACCATCGGTCATGACAAGGTAAATCAGCTTCGCCATGTAAGATTCTTCAAGGATATCCACGGCATGACCGAGCACATGAAAAAGCATGCGGATATCATTCGTCCGAAGTTTGAAATGGTAGAGCAGATCCTGAATGAAGAGTTAGGCGGCCTTGGCATCGGCGCATGGACTGAGCCTAACGGCGGCTACTTTATCAGCTTTGATGCTCTGGAAGGCGGCGCAAAAGAGATCGTATCCATGGCGAAAAAAGCAGGTGTTAAGATGACTGATGCGGCAGCTACGTGGCCGTATCACAATGATCCCCATGATTCCAACATCCGGATCGCACCCACCCTTCCGCCCATTGATGATCTTCGGACGGCAACAAAGCTTTTTGCCCTTTGCGTAAAGATCGTAAGTGCGCAAAAGATTCTTGCGAAAAACTGAAGAATAGGGTAAAATAGATAAGTGGTTGCATGGTTTTTGCAACAGTAAAACGAAGGAGGAAATCTTGTATGGAAGATTTATCGGGAGCTGTATTCTTTCTCCTCGGCGGAGGATTAATGATCATCATCTTTGCCGTGGTTGCCACAGTGACGGGGACTGTTTCCTCTGTAGTTGCATCCGTTGTGGATGATGAAGACGAAGACTGAATATGCCGAAAACCGGAGATGCGTCTCCGGTTTTTCTTTTCACGGAGAGTGTGAGGGAACAGCGGGGGATTAAGAGGACGAAATTAAAAGGATGGAAAAATGAGCGAATACGAGAGAATCGACAGAAAACTGATCCATAAAGGATCCATCCTGGATGTGTATCAGGATACCATGAAAATCCCCAACGGAAATACGGCAAAGTGGGATTTTATCGGCCATAAAGGTGCAGCAGCCGTGGTGGCAGTCCGGGAAGACGGGAAGCTGATCATGGTAAGGCAGTACAGAAACGCCCTGGAGCGTGATACCATTGAGATCCCCGCAGGAGGAAGGGAGAATACAAACGAGCCCTTCATAGACTGCGCTTACAGGGAATTGGAGGAAGAAACGGGATATCATTGCAAAAAAGAGGATCTGAAGTTCCTGATCTCGATCTATACCACGGTGGCGTTCTGCAACGAACGCATCGACATCTTTCTGGCGGATAAACTAACAAAAACCGGCCAGCATTTGGATGAAGATGAGTTTTTAAATGTGGAGTTCTGGGAGCTTTCCGATCTGCTGGATCTGATCCGGCAGGGGAAACTGCAGGATGGAAAAACCGTTTCCGCAGTTCTGGCTTACGCGAATCAGATACAACAGAAATGAAAACTCCATAAAATTCTATCGGATCTTACGTCAAAATCCCCTGTGACTAAAATAGTCAAAACAGGGGATTTTTGCAATTTTTGACAAAAAAACATGGCTTTTTCGTTGACGATAATAAAAAATATTACAAAAAGTTATGTAAATATTATTTTTTTATTACGAAATTTTTACAATATGTGGTGGGGGCCCCTGAAAGGGTTTTCCACATCTTGCGATTTTGCCCAAATATACGAAAAAACAGGCATATTTTAGGGCAAAATTTTGTTTGCTTTTCTGCGGATTTCCCTATATAATATGACATACGCGGATAGATTACATAATATTATTATGGTCTTTCCAAGGGGTTGACCGTATTGGTAAAAACGTGAATTTAACGGGGTTTTGACTTTTATGGAGAGGGATGTCCTGGATTACATCGATTATTTACATAATGTGAAGAAGACTTCTTCCAATACGGAGCTTTCTTATAAAAGGGATCTCATGAAGGTGGTTCGTTTCATGGCTGATAGAGGGATCAGCCAAACGGACCGCATCAGTGAGCAGGATCTGAAGGATTATATTGGTGAGCTGAGCAGTAAAAATATGAGCAGCGCCACCATCTCGCGCAATATTGCATCACTGAAGGCATTTTTTCAGTTTTGCATGGTTGACGGCAGAGTGACCAAAGATCCGGCTCTTGTTTTGAAAGCGCCGAAGATTGAAAAGAAGATGCCGGAGATCCTTACGATGGAAGAAGTAGTCCGTCTTTTGGATCAGGCTAAAGGCGATTCACCCAAAGAGATCAGAGACAAGGCTATGCTGGAACTTTTGTATGCCACCGGTATCCGTGTTACCGAGCTTATTACGCTGCGTGTTTCGGATGTGAACCTTTCCATGAACTTTATCATGTGCAGGGATGCGCATAAGGAAAGGATGATCCCCTTCGGCGGACAGGCGAAAAATGCTCTGGCCAGATATCTTGGGGGCGTTCGTGAGAGCATGATCGAGGACCGGACTTCGGATGTACTGTTTGCCAATTGTTCCGGAAAACCCATGTCCCGTCAGGGATTCTGGAAGCTGATCAAGTTTTATGCCAAAAAAGCAGGCATTACGGCGGATATAACACCCCACACTTTGCGACATTCCTTTGCGGCACATCTTGTGGAAAACGGAGCTGATCTTCGAAGTGTGCAGGAAATGCTGGGACATTCCGATATTTCCACCACACAGATTTATGCCAATATGAATCACAACAGGATCAGGGATGTATATTCCAAAGCCCATCCGAGAGGATGATCATTGAAAATCATTTGAGGAGGAAACACTATGAAGTGCCCATTTTGCGGACATGAAAACACAAGAGTAATCGATTCCAGACCGGCGGAGGAGAACAATTCCATCCGCAGAAGGCGTGTCTGCGATGAGTGCGGAAAGCGCTTTACCACCTATGAAAAGGTAGAGACCATCCCGCTGATCATTATTAAAAAAGACAATAATCGTGAGACCTATGACAGATCCAAGATTGAAGCCGGCGTGCTTCGTGCCTGCCACAAGCGTCCCATCAGTGCCAATCAGATCAATCAGCTGGTGGACGAGGTGGAAGTGGAGATCTTTAACCGGGAGGAAAAAGAGATCCCCAGCACAGTCATCGGAGAGCTTGTCATGGAGAAGCTGAAGAATCTCGAAGCCGTAGCTTATGTACGTTTCGCTTCGGTATACCGGGAATTCAAGGATATCAATACCTTCATGGAAGAGTTAAAAAAGGTGTTGGATAAAGACGAAATGTAAGGATTTAAAAGCACCTGCAGGGCAGGTGCTTTTTTATACATCACGAAAAGGTGCATCACGAAAACAAAGGAAGTAATTATGCTGGAAAACCTCTATCCGGACGAAACCTGCAGCTCTGCATACGAAATCGACTATGAGCAGTTCAGGGAAAAAGGGTACCGGGCCATAATCTATGATATCGACAATACGCTGGTGGAACACGGTGCGCCGGCCAACGAAAAGAGCTTACAATTGATGGAACGACTGAAGGGACTGGGATTTGAGATCATGGTCCTTTCCAATAATAAGGAACCCAGAGTGAAATCTTTTGCAGACGATTCCGGGATCGGCTATATTTTTAAAGCCGGTAAGCCCAATCCGAAGCAGTATCAGGCAGCCATGGTAATGATGGGCAGCAATACCTCCAACACGCTGTTTGTGGGAGACCAGATCTTTACCGACATCTGGGGAGCAAAAAAAGCAGGTATCCATTCGGTACTGGTGGGTCAGATCGCCAAACATGAAGAGATCCAGATCGTTCTGAAGCGGATCCTGGAAAAGGCGGTATTGTATTTTTACAAAAGGAGCATAAAACAAAATGCAGGAGATTGACGGAAGAACCAAATTGGCAGGCCTTCTCGGTGATCCGGTGGCCCATACCAAATCGCCGCTGATCCACAATACGCTGGCACAGATGCGGGGGGACAATCTTGTTTATGTTCCTTTTCATGTAAAGCAGGAAGACCTGATGCAGGCGGTAAAAGGTGCTCATGCACTGGGACTCATAGGCTTGAATGTAACGGTACCCCATAAAAGTGCGGTGATCCCTTATCTTTCCGGAACAGATCCTCTGGCAAAAGCCATTGGTGCGGTAAATACTCTGGTATATACGAATGAGGGGTATTGGGGTTATAATACAGATATCCTTGGACTGCGGGAAGCTATGAGAAGAGCAGGCTTTTCCATTGAGGGCCGAAGGGTTCTTTTGACAGGGGCAGGAGGCGCGGCAAGAGCTGTGGCTTTTCTGTGCCTTTTTGAAAAAGCAGCAGCCATCACCATTGCCAACAGAAGCGTGGATAAGGCAGAGGCGCTGGCACAGGAGCTGCAATCCTTTGCAAAGGACCATCCGGACCAGGTGGAAAGCATTCCTGCCGTGGCAGTTTCCTTAGAGGAGGCGGCAAAAGGGGCGGCCGGAGAGGATCTTTTAGCGATCCAGTGCACCAGCGTAGGGCTTGCGCCTAAGGCAGATGCCTGCGTTTTTGAGGAAAATGCACCGGTATTTAACAGTATCAAAGACGCGGTGGATCTGATCTACGAACCCCAAAAGACTTTGTTTTTGGAACGGGTGGAAAAACGGGGCGGAAGGATCCTGAACGGAATGGATATGCTGCTGTTTCAAGGGGTGATCGCATACCAGCTGTGGCAGAATGAGAAGGATACACAGATTCATATCCCGGAGGAGATTCTGGGATGTATCGGGGAAAAACTTTCGAAAAAGCAGTAAGGCGGAAGGGGGCTATGTATGAAACATATTCTTTTGATCGGTTTTATGGGGTGCGGAAAAACAACGGTGGCAAAACGCCTTTCTTATACCGCCAGATCGCCGTTTCTGGATCTGGACGATATGATCGTAAAAAAAGAAGGTATGGCGATTTCGGAGATCTTTGAAAAAAAGGGAGAAGCCTACTTCAGACGGGTGGAAACGGAATGCTTAAAAGAGCTCCTTACCAGTAAGAGTTCCTATGTGATCTCCACCGGCGGTGGGGTCGTTCTTTCCGAAACAAACCGGAAGATTTTGAAAAAACTGGGGATCTGCATTTATCTTCGTGCCGGGGAAAACACCTTATATCAGCGGTTGAAAAACGATAAGAGCAGGCCTCTTTTACAAACAGATAATCCCAGAGGACGTATTGCGCAGATCCTTTCGGAGCGGAAAAAGTTATATGAATCCTGTGCAGACAGGATCGTGGATGTGGACGGACTTACCATTGCGAAGACCACGGAAAAAGTCTGGGAAGCATTTGAGGCAGAACGCCTTCAGAGAAGAGAAAACAAAAAAGACAGAAAACGGATCCTTGTGATGCACGGACCCAATCTGAATTTCCTGGGGATCAGAGAGCCTGAGATCTACGGAACGCAAACCTATGATGACCTGGTGAATACTATTACGGAATATGCGAAAGAGCTTTCCCTTTCCGTTACTTTTTATCAGTCCAATCATGAAGGTGCCCTTATCGACAGGATCCAGCAGGCTTACAGGGACAATGTGGACGGGATCGTGATCAATCCCGGAGCCCTGACTCATTACAGCTATGCGCTTCATGATGCGCTGGCCTCTGTGGCGGCCATTCCGAAGGTGGAAGTGCATCTTTCCGATATCACCAAAAGAGAAGGCTTCCGGGCGATTTCCGTCACCAAGGATGCCTGTCAGCTGCAGATCTACGGAAAAGGCTTTGAGGGCTATCGTGACGCTCTGATGTTTTTTTCTCAAAAAAATAGTTGAAAAAAGAATCAAAAACATTTATACTTTATTGGTATTATGTTTTGTGAATAGTAGGAGGAACTGAATATGATTTCTGCAGGTGATTTCAGAAACGGCGTTACGATCGAGCTGGAAGGTAATGTTTATCAGATCATCGAGTTTCAGCATGTAAAACCCGGTAAGGGAGCCGCTTTTGTACGTACCAAACTGAAAAACATCAAGAGTGGCGGTGTGGTTGAAAAGACTTTCAGACCCACTGAGAAGTGCCCTACGGCGCGTATTGACAGAAAAGATATGCAATATCTTTACGCTGACGGTGATCTTTACAACTTTATGGATAACGAGTCTTACGAGCAGATCGCACTGAACAAGGATGCGGTTGGCGATTCTATGAAATTCGTAAAGGAAAACGAAATGGTTAAGATGCTTTCCCACAACGGCAGCATCTTTGCGGTTGAGCCTCCCCTTTTCGTTGAGCTTGAGATTACAGAGACTGAGCCCGGATTCAAGGGTGACACCGCAACAGGTGCTACCAAGCCGGCTACCGTTGAGACCGGTGCAAACGTACTGGTTCCCCTCTTTGTAAATCAGGGAGACGTGATCAAGATCGATACCAGAACAGGCGAGTATCTTTCCAGAGTTTGATCGAAATTCACTATCATATGCTTATCCAAAAGACAACAGTTTATCTGTTGTCTTTTTGTTTCGAAAAATATCGATTCTGATTTTTGAAAGGAGAGCATAATGAATCGTGATGAATTTTATACCATGTTAAAAGAAGCGCTGGAAGCAAGACTGGGAAGCGATATAAGGATAGACAGAAGCTGCGTGATCAAGAATAACGGAATTGAAGAAGAGGGACTTACGATCATGGAGCCCGGGAAAAATATTTCCCCCAACATTCTCATCGATCCTTTGTTTCGGAAATATGAGCAGGGAGAATCGGTGATCAGCCTTGCGGACAGGGTCATCGGGATCCTGCGCTGTAAAGAAGTGGATGACTTTGATGTGGATGCTTTTGTCAGTTTTGAAAAAGCGAAAAAGAGGATCGTATTTAAACTGATCAATCTGGAAAAAAACGAAAAACTCCTTCGGGAGATTCCCCATATCAGATACATGGATCTGGCCATGGTATTTTATTACCTGCTGCCGGAAAAGGAGGATGAGGGAATCCGAAGCATCCTGATCCGCAATTCCCACCTGAAGATCTGGAACGTGGATGCGGAAAAGATCGGAAAGGTGGCAAAAAAGAATACGCCCAAGCTCCTGCCTGCGGCCATTATCGGCATGGGAGATCTTTTAAGACAGATGGTAAAGACCATCGACATACCGGAGGATATTGACAACAATCCCAGAATGTATGTTATGTCCAATGCGAAAAGAATGAACGGCGCAGCCACCATCGCCTATCCCGATACCCTGAAAAACTTCGCCGATACCTGCGGGAAGAATTTTTATGTGATCCCCAGCAGCGTTCATGAGGTGATCCTGATTCCGGAAAGCGGTAACGAAAGCGGCCTGAATGACATGGTCTCGGAAGTGAACCGGACACAGGTGGATCCAAAGGAAGTGCTGGCGGATCATGTATATTACTATAACAGGGATGATCACAGACTGGTGGGAATTGTCAGTGAGAAGAGCGTCTATTGTTAGTCTATTGCTGACCGGCTCCGGGTGTGATACCATGTAAACGATATGGAAACGAAAACCACAAAAGAACCCAAAAGAATACTGCTGCCGGCATGGCTGATCCTGCGGGGGATGGGACTTCTGAGTTTTCTGCGCCCGTCCCGGGGAATGATCCGTGACCACCTTCTTCAAAACAGCCTTGTCTGGGAAGAGTTTGCAGGCCGGCTTAGAGCAGCATCAAAGGATCCCGGGCAGAAGCTTTTTCTGGAAAGGCAGGATCTGATGGGCAACTTCCTTTACGGGAGGGAGAGAAAGTTTCTGGCAAAAAAGCTGCTGGGACAAAGACCTCTTTGCGCAAAGGAGAATGCCTGTGAAGTGATCGCGGTCTACAATGCCCTTTTGGCCCTTTTTCAGGAAGCTGATTTTCCACAGCTTCTTTCCGGGTTTGAAGCAAAGGGGATTTCTCTGTTTGGTTACTTCGGAACTTCCTTTATGAGCCTGAAAAGATTCTTTGCAAAGCGCGATGTTAAGATGCAGGTGCTGACGGGGAAAAAGATCACAAAAGAAGCGCTTGAAAGCGGCAGAAAGCAGGGCTTTTCCGTATGTATTCTCATGGCGGAAAACAAAGCCGGGTTTATCGGAGAGATGGTGCATACGATCTGCATCACAAAAGAAGGAGAGATATGGCAGGCCCACAATGATTACGAAGGGTCCAAGAACTATGACAGTCTGGAAGAAGCAGTTTTCGGATATCATAACGGAGTATCAAGACCCTTAGGCGTGATCCTGCTGCAAAAAACATAAAAGTAAAACCGAAAATGCAAAAGCCAAAAAGAAAAGGACATCAGATATTGATGTCCTTTCTTTCATTATACAAAGACAAGATTTTCTGGATCTTCTCAGTAGGTGTCATAACCTTATCCATGGAGATATCATGATTCATGAAATCTACGATGCTTGCAAGGAACTTGCTCATATCCGCCTCGATGAAGTAAGGTCTCTGATGGATCTCGGGAGGAAGATAAGTCAGGTTGGTGCAGATCACCCGGTCGAAGTAGCAGTTTTCGTAAGCCTTGTCAAACTTTTCAAGTCCGTCGGTAAAGAGTCCGAAGGTACTTAAGATAAAGACGCGGCCGCAGTTCATGGATTTTAACTGCCTTGCGGTATCGATCATACTTCCGCCGGAGGAGATCATATCATCGATGATGATCACATCTTTTCCGTCGATATTGTCGCCGAGGAATTCGTGAGCTACAATGGGATTCTTTCCGTTTACGATGCGGCTGTAATCCCGGCGTTTATAGAACATACCCGTATCTACACCCAGCACAGATGAGAAATATACGGCGCGGTCAAGAGCGCCCTCATCGGGAGAGATCACGATGGTGTGCTTTTTATCAATGATCAGGTCCTTATCATAGTGAAGAAGGGATCTGATGAACTGATAGGGCGGCGTGAAATTATCAAAGCCCTTCAGGGGAGTTGCATTGGCTACCCGCGGATCATGGGCATCAAAGGTGATAAAATTGGAAACACCCATGTTGGAAAGCTCGGTCAGCGCATATGCGCAGTCTAAGGATTCGCGACCGGTCCGTCTGTGCTGACGTCCTTCATATAAAAAGGGCATGATCACGTTGATCCTGTGGGCTTTGCCGGCGATGGCTGCGATCATTCTCTTCAGATCCTGGTAATGATCATCGGGAGAATAGTGGTTCAGATAACCGTTTACCTTGTAGGTCAGGGAATGGTTGCAGACATCCACCATGATGAATACATCTTTTCCTCTGACGGATTCATTGATCACGGCCTTTCCTTCACCGGTACCGAACCGGGGGCAGTAGGCGTCGATCATAAAGTTTTCTTCCGAATACCCTTCAAAGGCAGGGTCTTTTTTCGGTATATTCTGAATGTTTTTGCGGAATTCCACCAGATAGCGGTTCACGTTTTCACCCAGCTGCCTGCTGGAGTCAAGAACCAGAAGCTTCAGCGGAGCTACAGGTATGGCGGATTCAAGCTGTGATAGATTGGGCATTAGTGTCTCCTTACTGCTTTGCATATACCTTTTTAATCTGTCAGATACTATACCATAAAGATGAAACACTAGCAATATACCAGCCGCCGTAACTTTACTTTTTTTATAAAATAAGGTAAAATTTTAAGAAGTATGACAAAAAATGATCAATACAGAAATGGACAGATAGAGATATGAGTCAGAAAAGAGGAAAACCGATCGTAGCCATAGTGGGCAGACCAAATGTGGGCAAGTCCACCTTTTTTAATGCCATTGCTGGAGAGCGGATCTCCATTGTAAAGGATACACCGGGCATCACAAGAGACAGGATCTATGCCGATGTAACATGGCTGGATAAGGCTTTTACCCTGATCGATACCGGTGGTATTGAGCCGGAGTCCAATGATATCATTTTATCCCAGATGCGGGAGCAGGCGCAGATCGCCATTGATACCGCAGATGTGATCCTGTTTATGGTAGATGTGAAGCAGGGACTGGTGGATGCGGATGATAAAGTGGCGGATATGCTGCGGCGCAGCCAAAAACCGGTTGTTCTGGTTGTTAATAAGGTAGACAGCTACGAGAAACAGCAGCTGGATGTGTTTGAATTCTACAATCTGGGCATGGGAGAGCCTTTTGCCATTTCTTCGGCCAACAGACAGGGCTTCGGAGATCTTCTGGATGAAGTGATCTCTTATTTCCCGGAGGATACGGCTCAGGAGGAAGAGGACGAACGTCCCCGCATTGCCATTGTTGGTAAGCCCAATGTGGGAAAAAGCTCCATCATCAACCGTCTCATCGGTGAAGACAGACTGATCGTTTCGGATATTGCCGGCACCACCAGAGATGCGGTGGATGCATCGGTGAAATACAACGGACGGGAATACATTTTTATCGATACCGCCGGACTTCGCAGAAAAAAGAAGATCAAGGAAGAACTGGAACACTTTATGATCGTTCGTACGGTTTCCGCCGTGGAACGGGCAGATATTGTGGTTCTGGTCATTGATGCAACGGACGGTGTCAGCGAGCAGGACGCAAAGATCGCCGGTATTGCCCATGAACGGGGTAAGGGAATGATCATTGCCGTAAACAAATGGGATGCGGTGGAAAAAGATGACAAGACCGCCCGTGAGTTTGAGAAAAATGTCCGTTCTACCTTATCCTTTATGCCCTATGCGGAGATCATCTTTATCTCTGCGGTAACGGGACAGAGGCTGGTAAAACTCTATGATCTGATCGATGTGGTAGAACAAAGTGCTTCCCTTCGTGTGGCAACAGGTGTTCTCAACGAGATCATGGCAGAGGCCACTGCCTTGCAGCAGCCGCCCAGTGACAAAGGTAAGAGACTTCGTCTTTTCTATATTACCCAGGCGTCGGTGAAGCCGCCTACTTTTGTGATCTTTGTCAATGATAAAGAACTGTTCCATTTTTCTTATCAGCGTTATATTGAAAATCAGATCCGGGAAACCTTCGGATTTCGCGGAACACCCCTACGCCTGATCATTCGGGAACGGAAGGAAAAAGAATAAAAGGCTTTTAAGGAGAACTATTCGTTATGATCTATCGGATAATCAGCTTGGTCATCGGCTATTTGTTCGGAGTTTTTCAGACAGGGTATTTTTACGGAAAACTTCACGGAATCGATATACGTCAAAAGGGAAGCGGTAATACGGGAACCACCAATTCCCTTCGTGTCCTTGGGAAAAAAGCAGCCGGTATCGTGCTTTTGGGAGACGCGGGTAAAACCGTGGCCGCCATTTTGCTGGTACATTTTTTGTTTGGCAATGCTAACCCCCAGATCGATAAAGTATTGCAGCTTTATGCGGGACTGGGAGCAACCCTTGGCCACAACTTCCCCTTTTATATGAATTTTAAAGGCGGGAAAGGAATCGCGGTTCTGGCAGGCATTTATCTGGCCATGGGATTTACCGACAGCTGGTGGCCGTTTCTCATTGGTCTGGTGGTGTTTTTTTCCATCTTTTTTGCCATTCATTATGTATCTGTGGCATCCCTTACGGTATCAGCCCTGTTTTTCGTGATCATGGTAGTCATGGAGCGAATGGGATGGGTCGTGGTCGGTGACGGGACGGCGAAGATTGAGTATTATATCCTGCCGGCAGTGATCATGGCGATGGCGTTTGTAAGACATCGGAAAAATATCCATGCACTGATGACGGGAACGGAGCGGAAAACCTATCTTTCCAAAAAGAAGAACAAGGAAGTTGAGCAGGCTGGTAGTAAGTAAGACAGCGTAAAAAATTCAGAATCAACGGAGGTGGAATTATGGCAAAAGTTGCAGTGATCGGAGCGGGAAGCTGGGGAACGGCGCTTTCCAAGGTTCTGGCCGATAACGCACATGAAGTTCTGGTTTGGTCCATCCTGGAAGATGAGATCGAAATGCTGAAAAACGAGAAAGAGCATAAAAGCAAACTCCCCGGCGTAAAGTTGCCGGACAGCATTGAATACTCCACGGATCTGCAATATGCGTGCAGCGGGAGGGATGCACTGATCATGGCCGTGCCTTCCCCTTTTGTCAGAAGCACTGCAAAATCCATGAAGGAATTTGTAGCCGATGGTCAGGTGATCGTCAACGTGGCCAAAGGAATCGAAGATAAAACCTATATGACTCTGACAGAGATCATTGAGGAGGAAATCCCCCAGGCGGTAGCCTGCGTACTGTCAGGACCTTCCCATGCGGAGGAAGTGGGACGTGAGCTTACCACAACACTGGTGGCAGGTGCCGAGAAAAAAGAGAATGCGGAGATGATCCAGAACCTGTTCATGTGCGATTATCTGCGGGTATATACCAGTTCCGATGTGCTTGGCATTGAGCTGGGAGGTGCGCTGAAAAACGTGATCGCGCTGGCAGCCGGTATTGCCGACGGTCTTGGACAGGGAGATAACGCAAAAGCAGCCATTATCACCCGGGGCATCGCTGAGATATCCAAGCTGGGGCTTGCCATGGGCGGAAAGCAGGAAAGCTTTACGGGACTTACCGGTATCGGAGACCTGATCGTAACCTGCTCCTCCATGCATTCCAGAAACAGACGAGCCGGTATCCTTATCGGACAGGGAAAGAGTATGCAGGAAGCGATGGATGAGGTACAGATGGTGGTGGAAGGTGTTTATTCCGCAAAGGCTGCCATGGGACTTGCGGAAAAATACAAGATCGCAATGCCGATTGTGTCTGCAGTAAATCAGATCCTTTTTGAAAACAAAAGTGCAGCTGTTGCATTAAATGAACTGATGGGCAGACAGAAACGCTCCGAAAATGCAAATGTAGACTGGAACTGATCAAATGATTTTTACCGTGTGGATGGTTTTTTGAGCGGATATGAGACGAAAAGAAAAGGCTCACCCTTTCGGGGGTGAGCCTTTTTGGCAGCTTTACAGATCATAATACATGGCAAATTCAGCAGGATGCGGAATCCTTGAGATCTCATCGTTTGTTTTTCGAAGACGCTTGATCATCTGATCGATAAGGCGCTTCGGAAATACGCCGCCGGCGGTCAGATACTCATGATCGCGCTCTAAGGCATCGAGAGCTTCGGGAAGAGAAGCGGGCAAACCCGTAAGCTTTGCCTTTTCTTCATCCGGAAGATCGAAGAGATTGCAGTCAAAAGGTCCCCAGCCCTTTTCATGAGGATCGATCTTGTTTTTGATACCGTCCAGACCGGCCATAAGGATCGCAGAGTAAGCATAATAAGGATTACAGGTTGCATCCGGATTGCGCAGCTCAAACCGCTTGGTTTCGGGAGTTTTGGCATAAGCGGGAATCCGGATCACAGCGCTTCGGTTCGCTGTGGCATAGCCGATGGTAACAGGCGCCTCAAATCCGGGAACCAGACGCTTGTAGGAATTGGTGGAAGGATTGGTGATGGCGCAAAGGGAAGCTGCGTGGGTCAACAGACCGCCCATGAAATAATGTGCCTCTTTGCTCAATTGCGCATAGCCTTCCGGATCATAGAAGACCGGTTTTCCGTCTTTAAAAAGAAGCATATGAACATGCATGCCGCTGCCGGCTTCTCCGCCCAAAGGTTTAGGCATGAAGGTTGCGGTGCAGCCTTCGGCAACAGCCTCATTTTTGATGACATATTTGGCGGACATGGTATCATCGGCTAACTTGAGCATATCTCCGAGCTCAACTTCGATCTCCATCTGGCCGCTGCCGCCGACTTCGGGATGATGATATTTTACATCGATTCCCCAGTCCTTCATGGAAAGACACATGCGGGATCTGAGATCTGCATTGATATCCATGGGAAGGGTGGTATGATATCCTTTCCCGGCAGCAACCTGATATCCGAAATTGTTTTCCTCATCATCGGAGGCCCAGGAAGCCTGGGAAGAGAACAGCTCGCTGTAAACATGATGCGAGTTGACCATGAAATGAACGGTATCGAAAATATAGAACTCATATTCAGGCCCGATGAGCATCTTGTCCGCAACGCCCATCTCGTTCATGAACTCCAAAGCTCTGATGGCTACATTACGGGGATATTGGTCAAAAGGCCGGTTTGAGGGAAGATCAATGATCCGCACATCACCGATCATGGAAAGCGTGGGAACTTCAGCATAAGTATCGATGACTGCGGAATCGAGAACCGGAATGAATACCATGTCGGAGTTTTCCACGGGAGCGTAGCCATAATTGGAACCGTCGAAGCCGATACCATGCTCCATGGTAGCCTCTGTAAGACGCTCTGCAGGGATGGAAAGATGACGCCATCTGCCGTCAATGTCGGTGAGCTTGAAATCAACAAATGCAATGTTTTCTTCTGCGATGAGTTTTTGGATGTCTTTCAGTGTTTTTGCCATAGCTTCCTCCATAAAATGTATTTACCCGGGCATTGCCGGGCAGTGTCGTAACCCTGTATCCTATTGTAACGCATTATCATTGTATGGTCAAAAAGGGAATCGGATCAAGCTATGCGATAAAGCTATACGAAAAGTCTGGGGAGAAGAGCGGCAAAACAGAAACGAAAGAAAAAGCGGAATAAAAAGGATCCGCTCTCAGAAAGAGAGAGCGGATACGATACTGGCCGTTGTTTTCGGCTTGTTCATACAGTAAATGTGGATGCCGTCAACGCCGCCGTCGATCAGATCCTGCATCTGTCTTATGGCGTAATCGATACCGGCTTTTTTCATTTCCTCAGGATCATCGCCGTACCTTGCCACAAGATCAGAAAAGGCCTTGGGAATGGAGGTCCCGGAAAGGGAAATGGTGGTAGCAACCTGCTTGACGGAAGTAATGGGCATGATCCCGGCATGAATGGGAACGGTAATACCGGCAGCAAGTGCCCTGTCAGCAAAATCATAGAACACATCATTATTCATAAAAAGCTGCGTGATCAGCTCGGAAACACCGCATTCAACCTTCTGCTTCAGATGCATCAGATCCGCGCGGGTAGACATTGCCTCAAAATGCTTTTCCGGATAGCAGGCACCGAAAAGAGTAAAATCCGTATGTTCTTTCAAATGGGAAACGAGTTCGCTGGCATAGGCAAAATCACGTCCGTTATACTGTTCATCTGTCATATCCGCAGGTCTGTCGCCACGAAGGGCAAGTACCCGGGAAATATTAGCATCCGCTAATTGTGTGCAGACAGCATCGATATCCTCTTTTTTATTTCCCACACAGGTCATGTGGGCAAGGGCAGGAATCCCCAGTTTGTTTTGGATATAATCAGCGATCTCCACCGTGTTTTTCGAGCGGCTTCCGCCTGCACCGTAAGTAACGGAAATAAAGGAAGGCTTAAGATCTGCCAGCTGATCCATGGTAGAGAATGCGTTTGCGAAATTGTCATCTTTTTTGGGAGGGAATACCTCCAGAGACAAAGTTGTTTTTGATGCGCTCATGTTCATTCCTCAATTCTTTCATTTCAAAATAATCGAAGTTATCGTATCATAAACGGAAAGTTTTGACAACCGATTGGATTTTCGGTAAAATAGGACATTGTCAAGTGTTTGGACATATTACACTGACAAAGTGAATAATTAATGGAGGCGATGAATATGGGAATGACAATGACGCAGAAAATTTTAGCCGCAGCAGCCGGTTTGGATCATGTGGAAGCCGGACAATTGATCGAGGCTAAGCTTTCGCTGGTACTGGGAAACGATATTACCAGCCCGGTTGCCATTAAAGAAATGGCAAAAATGAAGACAGAGGGCGTATTTGACAAGGATAAGATCGCACTGGTGCCGGATCATTTTGTTCCCAATAAGGATATCAAATCTGCGGAGCATTGCAAATGCGTCCGTGAATTTGCCAAAGAACATGATATCACCAATTACTTTGAAGTAGGACAGATGGGTATCGAGCATGCTCTTTTGCCTGAAAAAGGACTGACGGTAGCAGGAGATGTGATCATCGGTGCGGATTCCCACACCTGTACTTACGGAGCACTTGGCGCATTTTCCACCGGCGTAGGCTCCACGGATATGGCGGCAGGAATGGCCACCGGCAAGGCATGGTTCAAGGTGCCTTCCGCCATCCGTTTTAACCTCACCGGTAAGCCTGCAAAGCATATCAGCGGAAAAGACGTGATCCTTCATATCATCGGCATGATCGGTGTAGACGGAGCACTTTACAAATCCATGGAGTTTACGGGAGACGGTATTGCCAATCTTTCCATGGATGATCGTTTTACCATTGCCAATATGGCCATTGAAGCCGGCGGCAAGAACGGTATCTTCCCTGTGGATGATAAGACCATCGAATATATGAAGGAGCATTCCGACAGAGCCTATACTGTATATGAGGCAGATGCGGATGCGGTTTATGATGCGGAATATACCATTGATCTTTCTACGCTGGAATCTACGGTATCTTTCCCGCATCTTCCTGAAAATACCCATACCATTTCCGAGATCGAAGCAATGGATGAGATCCGCATCGATCAGGTAGTGATCGGAAGCTGTACCAACGGACGGATCCAGGATCTTCGTCAGGCGGCAGAGATTTTGAAAGGGAAAAAAGTGGCAGAGGGTATGCGGCTGATCGTGATCCCTGCTACGCAGGCCATCTATCTGCAGGCTATGGAAGAAGGACTGTTAAAGACCTTTATCGAAGCCGGCGGCGTGGTATCCACACCTACCTGCGGTCCCTGCCTTGGAGGATATATGGGCATTCTCGCAGAAGGTGAGAGATGCGTGTCCACTACAAACCGTAACTTTGTAGGACGTATGGGCCATGTAACCAGTGAGATCTATCTGGCTTCCCCCACATTGGCTGCAGCAAGTGCCATTGCCGGAAAGATCGCAAGACCCTGACAGGCGCGATCTAAAGTAAGCCATTGCAAATTATAGACAGAAAGGAAAAGCCATGGAAAACGCAAAAGGAACAGTTTTTAAATACGGAGACAATGTAGATACAGACGTGATCATTCCCGCAAGATACTTAAATTCCTCTGATCCGGCAGAGCTTGCACAGCATTGCATGGAAGATATTGATACGGAATTTGTGAAAAAGGTGAAAAAAGGCGACATAATCGTAGCGGATAAAAACTTCGGCTGCGGCTCCTCCAGAGAGCATGCGCCCATTGCCATTAAGGCCAGCGGCGTAAGCTGCGTGATCGCAGAGACCTTTGCCAGAATCTTTTACCGTAATTCCATCAATATCGGATTGCCTATCATGGAATGTGCCGAGGCGGCAAAGGAGATCAAGGCAGGAGATGAAGTGGAAGTTGATTTTGATGGTGGTATCATCAAAGATCTGACGACAGGAAAAGAGTACAAGGGACAGGCGTTCCCGCCCTTTATGCAAAAGATCATTGCAGCCCAGGGCCTGGTAAACTATATTAACGAAGGGCAGGCATAAAAGGCCGGCCCCAATCAAATCGTCTCATCACAGCCATCATGCAGCGGATCATATACGGATCACAAACAGCTTTTGGTGGTTGGGTTTATGAGAATAGCGCGAGACCTGTTTGCAGAAGATCAACGGGCCCTGTTATGGCAGGATTCTTTGATGCACTGCAGGCAGGTCTCGTATGATACTTTGGAAAATAAAGGAGGAAGAAAATGCAGCTGCGTGAATATAGAAAAGAAGATGGAGACTACATTTGCAAATGGGTTTTAAATGAAGAAGAGTTATATAAGTGGTCCGCTGACAGGATATGTAAGTTTCCTTTCACAGGCGAGGATCTTTGGAATGAATATAAGCGACAGTCCGAAAACCTGCGTTTTCAGCCTATGACTGCAACAGATGAGGCAGGAAAACCCATCGGTCATCTCTTTATCCGCTTTCCGGGGGAAAAAGAGGAGGAGGTAAGATTCGGTTTCGTTATCGTTGATCCTCAGATTAGGGGAAAAGGCTGTGGACGGGAAATGCTGCAGCTTGCTATTGAGTATGTTAAGGCTAATTTTCAATCCGAACGGATCACCCTTGGCGTATTTGCCAATAATGAAAAAGCAAAACGCTGCTACGAATCCCTGGGATTTACCCGCTATCATATCAGAGACTGCCAGCTTCCCATAGGGAATTGGGAATGCATCGATCTGGAACTGAATATGAAATGACAGAAAGACCGTCTTGTGGTACACTATCCACATGGACGGCCTTTTTTGATACAGGCAGTTTTATGATATCTTTGAGACCGAGACATGTGATGGGGAAAGGGAGTATGACAGCAGCCGGTGCTAAAAGAGAAGCGCAAAAACATACAGCCAAAATGACAGGCGGGAGCAGGATGAGGATCCTGTTTCTCGTCTTTTTGCTTTTGGCCGGTCTTTGCAATATGCTGACCCGAACCTTTCACAGCATCATAGACACGACCATGTTTACCATGAATGCGACACTGATCCTCGGGCTTTTGTTTTTCTGGAATCATTCCCTGCAGATCAGGCTTCTTCCCTCCGAAGCAAAAACGTATATGCTGTCGGCTTCCTATCTGATGATCTTTTATTGTTTGCTTCGGATTTTTAAGTACCGGATGCTGTATACGGACGCTGACGGGGAAGTGGTAACAAAACTCTATGTGATTCCCAAGCTTCTGATACCGACACTTTTTTTGATGACAACGCTGTATATCCGAAGGGGAGGTCAGCCCAAAAAGAAGGCTGAGTATTTTTGTTTCCTTCCGCCGACAGCTCTTTTGCTCGCTTATCTGATGACGAACCTGTTAAACCTGCAGACGGGGGCCGGGATCGTAACCTACGGGTCATACATTTGGGTTGCGGCAAGCCTCCTTTCCGGCCTTTTTGTCCTGCTTCGAAAGATCAGAATGATCCGCCGCAGGGAAGGCTATCTGGTCATAGCCTGTCCGGTCGCGTGGCTGACACTTCTTTATTTTTCCGAGTTTTTATCCAGTCGTGAGCTGATGCGTCCCTATAATGATCCGGAGATCAACGCCTTCTGCATGCTGTCAGCTTTTGAGATCTGTATGATCCTGCACCTGATCCCCCACAATGAAAACTACAGGGAATACTTTTCAGCACTGACCCTGCCTATTTGCATCACGGATCAGAACTTTGAAACAGTCCTTTCATCGAATGCCGGGATGGACATTACAAGACAGCAGATGCAAAAAAGCCTGAACTGGGCTGTGTATCCCGATCCGGATACCCGCCTTCGCGGCATACCGATCACAGGCGGATATACCTTTTTCGAAGAGGATGAGAGCAGTCTTCACAAGCTCAAGCAAAGGTTGCGGGAGGACAATGAGGTACTCGCTCTGGAAAATGAACTGTTAGAGCAGGAGCGCCAGCTGAAGCTGGAAAAGCTGGAGATGGAAGAGCGAAATATCCTGTATGAAAAAATAGCCCGCGCAGTCAGACCCGCGCAGGAAAAAATAGCCGGCCTGTTAGCAGGCGCTAACCCGAAAGACCCTTCGTTTCGGGAGACGATCTGTGAGGTGTTGTTTCTGAGTGCTTTTGTAAAGCGCCGGGCCAATCTGTGTATTGTATCCGATCACAGAAAAGAAATGGCGGTCTCAGAGCTTTCTTCCGCCATAGCGGAATCGGTTTATTATCTGCGCTATAACAAAACGAAAGTATCCTTAAGTGACAGAGCTACAGGGCAGATCAGTTGTGAGAAGGCACTGCTTTTGTACGACGCCTTTGAGACAGTGCTCGAGAGTTTGCGGGAAAAGGTAGAAGAACTGTGGGTATGTCTGAAGGAAGACGGTATCCTGATGATGACGGAAACGCAAAACGATGCGCTGATCGAGGATTTATCCCGGATGAAGACAAAGGGAATTTCCAAACAGATCAAGGCTGAGGACGGACAACTGACAATACATCTTTTGTACACGGAATGAAAAGCGGAAAGGAACGATAGTAATGCAGCTGGGAAATCAGATCCTGTTTGAAAAAAACAGCATAGGCGCACAGATCGGAAGCGGTATGTGGTATTTTTGCTGCATTCTGGCACTGGTTCTTCTATGTGTGCAGGTGGCTTTTTTTGCCGGGATCATGCTGGGGTCCGAGCGGCGTAAGGATCGCATATTGGTCGGATCCGAGCTGACAGTGGTCTTTTTCCTGCTCAACCTGTTGAATTATGGGTTTTACTATGGGAAAAAAGACTGGTCTCTTCAGACAAACGGATTTATAACGGAGCTTTACAGACAGCCGGCGGCTCTGTTTTTTATGCTGGAGATCATGCTTTCGATCCTGGATATAATGATCCTGATCAGTCATTACAGAAGGAGCAAAGAGGTGCTTTCCAGACATGCCGTGATGGAGGCAATCAACAGTATTCATGCGGGTGTATGCATTGCAAGGGAGGACGGAACGGTCCTTATGACCAATGCAAAAATGAACGAGCTGAGTCTTCGCGCGACCGGAGATACGTTGTTTCATACAGGTGCTTTGCTTGAAAAACTGGAGGAAAAAGGCGGCCGGCAGGAAGGCGAAGAGGAGGTATTGTTTTCGCTTGATACGGATGAGGTGTGGCAGTTTCATCGGCAAAAAATCCGGGCAAATGACAGAAACCTCTGGCAGCTCACTGCCTCGGATATGACAAAAGAGCAGAGGCAGGCCCGCCGTATGGAGGAGCAAAACAGACATTTGAGTCGTGTACGGGAAATGCTGAAAACGGTCAGTGCCACAGAGCGTGACATGGTTGCACTCCGGGAGGTAGACAGGGCAAAGATCACGGTGCATAACCAGATGGGTAACGTCCTTTTGGTAGGAAAATACTATCTGGATCATCCCGAAAACATGGACGAAAAAGAACTTTTGGGGCTTCTTTCCTTTAACAATAAAAACCTGACCCGCTGGGAGGAAAGAGAAAAGGAAAAGACCGATCCTGTCAAGGAAGCGGTTCAAATGGCAGAGAGGATCGGACTTAAGGTTTATGAAAGCGGCGAAAAAAACGTGGATCCAGACTGCCGAAAGGTGATCGGTGAAGCTGTCAGACAGTGTGCGACCAACGCGGTGCGGCACGGGGAAGCAAGCGAGCTGTATATCAAAACAGTTTTGAAAGAAGGGGGCAGAGTGGTCGAAATCTCAAACAACGGAAAAGTGCCTAAGAAACCTGTAAGGATGGGCGGCGGACTCGGCGCTTTGGAAAAAGAGATCCTAGCCGCAGGCGGAAGGCTGACGATCGAACGGGAGCCTGCATTTTTGCTGCGTATTCTTCTGCCGAAAAATCGCACCCATCAGGCCACTGGAACAGAATGAAATCTCCAATCCCCCCAATCGGGGGGTTGTTTCTGTTATCAGAGTTGGTGTAGCATAGAAAGTGCGAATCTATACGGCTTTGTGCGCCACAGCCGGTGTATCGACCTTATCGGACATCCCGGTTTTTGTGCCGGCTAACACCCGGAAGAATCGAACAAGAAGGGCAGGTGAGTTGAACTGGGTGAAAAAAGAAGAGTTGTCGTCGTGGATGATGAACTGATCTCACGAGGCTATATGGAAATGTTTATCAAGTCATCGAAGACATATGATGTTGTGGCAGCGCTTCCTTTTGCAAAAGATGCCATCAGTTGGTGTGAGCAAAATGCCGTGCCCGATCTGATCGTGATGGATGTGATGATGGCAGACGGGATAGACGGCCTGACAGCAGCGGGACAATTGAAGGAAAACTATCCGGATCTGAAGATCATCATCGCCACCTCCATGGCGGATGCGGACTGGATCGATAAAGCCAGAGAAGCGGGCATTGACGGATTCTGGTTTAAAACCTATTCAAACATCTCTCTTCTGGAGGTGCTCGACGGAGTCAGCAACGGAGAAGTGGTCTATCCGGCAGACCCGCCGGCAGTCAGCCTCGGAGAACTCCCGGCTGATAAGCTTACAGGACAGCAAAGAGAAGTTCTTCGTTATCTTGCGGAAGGGCTGACGAACAGAGAGATCGCGGATAAGATGTATCTGTCTCCCAATACGATCAAGGATTATCTGGATGAGTTGATGGAAAAGAGCGGGATCCATTCCCGCGTGGCCATGGTGGCACAGGTCGCAAGGCTTGGCATCGCGGTCAGCGAGTCGGACAGGGTGAAGGAAGTATGATATACGCGATAAGAAATTGTGCTGGTCTTAGAAATACCCCCACATGGGGGGTTCTGTTATGGAATGAAACATAGTAGTATAATAGTTGTTGTATTTGTTCAATTACAAAAGAGGAGGATGAAGGAAAATGACGAAGAGCAGACGAATAACAACATCATGGTTGCTGAGGATCGCATTTGCAATTGCCATGGTATTATGCATGTTGCCGGCACTGTCAGGAGAGGCAAAGGCGGAAGATACTCGTAAGATAATCAGTGGATTTGGACCGCATGTCAATATTCCGGTTGTAGGCGAGAAGGCAGACAGTGACTTCCTTAAATTACCGGAGAATGAGAATGCGGGGTATTCTTTGACAAAGTCTGAGGTTGAGTGGTTCAATGAAGAGGGTCAAAGAATGGGTTCGAGTGATACGTTTGAATATGGGAAAAAATACAAATGCAAACTAAAGCTTTATTATCCAAATAATAAGTATCAATATGTAACAGCGGATCAAGTCAGCAAAAATATTAACTATATACGTGGAAGCTTTTCCAGAATCGGCAAAGATAAGGATACATGGAATTATAAAGAGAAAACTGCAAATGTAGATTATGGAATCGATGGTACAGATCCATATTATTGGTATGTAGTGGATTTTCAGCCCATTTATGCGATAGCGTTTGTCGGTGATGAAATTTATGATGCTGAGGATTATTGCGAGTATCCGCCTTCTTTGAAAATCGTTGCCGTAAAAGCAGACAGGGATCTGAGTGCACTTACCTCGGCTGATACACCTTCAGATGTTTCATTCTCAAGTGAATATGAGGAATTTATGATCGATAAAGTGGAGTGGTTTGTCAATGGAACGACGAAGGCGTTATCCATTAAAGATCGCTTTCAGGCCGGAACGGTTTACGATATAAAAGTAACTGTGAAATCTGTCGGAGACGAATCGGTGGGCGATAAGAGTGCGTTTGGCGCTCCCTTTTACGGGAATGTATATTGGGAAGATGACAATACAGGATGGGATTCGAAGGATTTGATGACTGTAAATTCCGAGCGAGATACCGCTGTCTACACCGTGACAATGAAAAACGCAGTAAAAAAAGCAAAGTTTGACATTTACTACGAAGCTAACGGCGGAACCGGGACCATGGGTCCTGACCAGAAGGAAGACGGTGATGAGTTTACGCTTCCTGCCTGCAAGTTCACTGCACCTGAAGGAAAGGAATTTGACAAGTGGGATCTTGGCGCCGTGGGAACAAAGATCAAGATCGTAAACAATACGACATTAAAGGCTCTTTGGAAGGATAAGGCGCCCGAGGTAAAGCCTGAGCCTAAGCCCGAGCCCAAGCCTGAGCCTCAGCCTCAGCCTGAGAAAAAGGAAAACCCCAAGGCGGGCGAGAGCGTTAAGGATGATGCGAATACAAGCAACTATACCATTGTAGCCGCTGCTGATTCCGCAGATCCCACAGCTGCTTATACCGGTGCTATAAATGCGGACGATACACAGGTACAGATTCCTGATACCGTGGTCATCAATGGTGTTACCTACAAGGTAGAAAGCATTGCAAAGCGAGCCTTCAAGGGCAATAAGAAGATCACATCGGTTGTGATCGGTAAAAATGTAAAAGAGATCGAAGATTCTGCATTCGAAGGCTGCACCGCGCTGCAGAGCGTGGACTGCAAGTCGACGGTTCTTTCCAAGATCGGTAAAAAAGCCTTCAAGGGTGATAAAAAGCTGACCAAGCTGATCTTAAAGACTAAAAAGCTCAAAGCCAAAAAGGTCGGAAAGGATGCGATCAAGAGCACATCCAAGAAGCTCGTGATCACCGCTCCTTCCAATAAGGTAAAAGCGTATAAGACGATCTTCAAGGCAAAAGGAAATAAGAAGGTTAAGGTAAAAAAAGCAAAGAAGTAAGAAGTAAAAAGTAAGGTGCAAAGAAGCTGCTGCGTTTGCAGCAGCTTCTTTTGATATAGATACTTGATGGGGATTCTAGTAAAAAGAAGGGATTGCTAACGATCATATTCCATATCTATGGAACAGGCCTGAACAGTGAGCAGCGTGCCGATGGAAAGAAGTACTATTATCATTACAACAACATCGGCTCCACTACAGATGTAACAGATGCTTTGGGAGCAGTAGTATATTCCTACGCTTACGGCACATACGGTGAGCTGATGGCAGCATACGACAGCGCCGGAGAAATCATCAAGCCGGAAGAGACAGACATCGCCTACCTCTATAACGGAGAATATGGTATACGCACGGAAGGCAACGGCCTGTGCTACATGCGAAGCCGCTACTACAACCCGCAGATCAAACGCTTTATCAATCGCGATGTAGTAGAAGGAAGCATCACCGAAGACCAGACCCTGAATCGCTACAGCTACGTTCAGGGCAATCCCATCAGCCTTACCGACCCCTT
>JAIKWF010000013.1 GCA_024685005.1 Lachnospiraceae bacterium | reverse complement strand
ATTGATAAAACCACCATGGTATTCGGACAGATGAACGAGCCCCCCGGCGCCAGAATGAGGGTGGGTCTTACGGGTCTTACCATGGCAGAATATTTCCGTGATCAGGGCGGCAAGGATGTGCTGCTGTTCATTGACAATATTTTCCGTTTCACCCAGGCAGGTTCCGAGGTGTCCGCACTTTTAGGCCGTATGCCTTCGGCTGTGGGTTACCAGCCCACACTGCAGACGGAAATGGGCGCTTTGCAGGAGAGAATCACTTCCACCAAGAACGGTTCCATTACTTCCGTACAGGCTGTTTACGTGCCTGCGGATGACCTGACTGACCCTGCACCGGCAACAACCTTTGCCCATCTGGATGCGACCACCGTACTTTCCAGATCCATCGCCGAGCTGGGTATTTATCCTGCGGTGGATCCTCTGGAGTCTACTTCCAGAATCCTTGATCCCAGAGTCGTAGGTGAGGAGCATTATCGCGTAGCCAGAGGCGTGCAGGAGATCCTTCAGAGATACAAAGAGCTGCAGGATATCATCGCTATTCTGGGTATGGACGAGCTTTCCGAAGAAGACAAGATCGTTGTAAACAGAGCCAGAAAGATTCAACGTTTCCTTTCCCAGCCGTTCTTCGTTGCAACACAGTTTACCGGTATGGAAGGAAAATACGTGCCCATCTCCGAGACCATTCGCGGATTTAAAGAGATCCTGGAAGGCAAGCATGATGAGATTCCCGAGAGTGCATTCCTTTCTGCAGGTTCCATCGACGAAGTGGTTGCAAGAGCATAAGAGCTTTAGACGATCTGAGACAAAGATGCGGAGATCAGTATGAACGAAAAGCAATTTGCATTAAAGATCATCACTCCCGAGCGGGTTTTTTACGACGGTGCTGCCGAGATGGCAGAGTTTAATACCAGCGAGGGTGAGATCGGAATTTACAAAGATCATATTCCCATGACTGTGATCATAAAGCCCGGTATCCTTACCATTACCGAAGAAGGCGAACAGGTGAAGGAAGCAGCCCTCCATGAGGGATTTGCCACCATTCTGCCGGATAAGGTTACCATTATGGCAGAGATCATAGAATGGCCTGCAGAGATCGATCTTGCAAGAGCTGAAGCAGCCAAAAAAAGAGCACAGGACAGGATCGAGAAAAAAGAAACAGAGACAGATATTGCCCGGGCGGAAACCGCTTTGCAAAGGGCAATCTGCAGGATAGAGGCTGCAAGATAATCTGTATATGAAAAAAGCGATCTTCAAAATAATCTACTCGGTCCTGATCTTTATCACAGCGATATTGATCATGGATCGTATGATGAATCACGAAAGCGTGGATATGACAGCGGAAATGGCAGATGCGACATTTCCGCTGCTTTACGTGTTGCAAAATGATCAGAAGATCAACTGTATGCATGCAACGGTGGCGGAAACAAACACCGCTTTTGTCTGCGACGGAATCACTCCGGTGGATGCCGGGAACCGAACCATCTCATTTCAGATGGATCTTTTCGAAAATCACGTCAATGAGATCACATACGAGGTGCGGAATACCTCAGGGGACCGCCTCATCGAAAACGGCAAGATCGAAAATCTCCAGACCGCGGAGGAATCGGGGAATGACAATAAGCTCAATTTTTCCGTCACGCTCAAGGACCTGCTGCAAAGCGGTCAGGAATATGTGGTCCGTCTCCAGGTAAAATCAGCAGGCAGGAATACCATTTATTTTGATACCAGGATCTGTCTTGTGGATGACATACAAAAAGCGGATCAGGTCATCGCCTTTGCGCTGGATTTTTCATCCAGAACCTTTGACAGAGAGGCAGCAAAAGAGATTACAAAGTACCTGGAATCCAATGAAGAGGGAGATAATACAACCTTTGCAAAAGTGAATATCCATTCCAGTTTTTCCCAGATCACATGGGGAAGCCTGAACGTGAAAAAAGCAGATGAGACCGGGATCCGACTGCAATGGATCAATCCTTATGTTGCCGCGGTCAAGCTCAGCTATCCCGTAATCCTTGACAGCGGGATCGCCAAGGAACGTTATAATGTGCGGGAGTACTATCAGGTGCGTTTCGGCTCGGAGCGGATGTATCTTCTCGACTATCAGCGAACCATGGACTCCGTGTTTGAGCCTGTGGGCCCCTCTTTTTCCAATAATAAGATTTTGCTGAATATCACAGATCCGGATGCCATAGATCTGGTGGAGAGCGAAGACGGCAACGTATTTGCCTTTGTAAAAGAGGGCAGTCTGTATTCCTTTAACACAGGAGATAACAAGACCTCCAGGATTTTCAGCTTTTATGACGAAGATCATCTGGGAGAGCGGAATGAGTATGACGGAAACGATATCCGTATACTTAGCATCGATGAAACGGGCAATATCCGTTTTCTGGTGAGAGGATATATGAACAGAGGCCTTCACGAAGGCAGCATCGGCGTGGCCTGCTATTATTACAACAGCACGGTAAACTCCGTGGAAGAAGAGATCTATGTGCCTTTTTATACCTCGGCGGAATACCTGAAAAAGGGAATGGGAAAGTTAGCATATGCTAATTCTTCCAACAAGCTGTTTCTTTTGATCGACGAATCTCTTTACAGGATCGATCTGGTGGACAAGACCTATGAGACCATAGCGGAGAATCTGACCTATGGTAATTATGAGGTCAGTGAGGATAAGCATCAGGTGGCATGGGTGGACCTGAGCCAAAATGAAATGCCTTCCTCGCTGAATCTTTTGAATCTGAACAACGGAAAACTGACTAGGATCGACAGTCCGCAGGGAGGTACCATAAGGCCTCTCGGTTTCGTGGGGGAAGACCTGGTTTACGGTCTTGCATACGGGGAAGATCTTTCATCGGATGACTTCGGCAATATGCAGGTTCTCATGTCCCAGGTCATGATCCGGGATGAAGCAGGGAGTATCTTAAAAACCTACGAAAAAGAAGGCAGCTTTGTATATGATGCGGAGGTCACCAGATCTCAGATCCGGCTTTTGAGAGTGGCAGGAAAGAGCGGCACCCGGCTGGATGATGACTATATCATGAATGATGTGGCAGAAGAAGCCATGAAAAACGAGATCGAAGTGGTGGCAACCCAGAATCTGGAAAAGATCGTGCAGATCGCCATCCGATCCTCCATGTCGGGTAGCAAGATGAAGGTGCTGACACCGAAACAGGTGATGTATGAAGGCCAGAGAGAGATCAGTCTTACGGACGGAGAAAAAGCCCGGACAGGTTATTATATCTATGATTTGAAGGGACTTTCTTCCATCTGCTATTCTCCTGTGGAGGCCATAAAGAATGCTGAGGAAGAGGGAAGCAGGATCCTGGCCGGAGATGGCCGGTGCATTTGGGAAAAAGGTTCCCGCAGCAGCAGTTTTCAGATGGAAGGCATTACCGAAACAAGCGCCTATCAGGGAAGCAGCGTGGCAGGATGTCTGGAGGCCATGCTGAAAATAGAAGGCATCAGCTTAAACTGCGACAAACTGATCAGTAACGGTGAATCGGTAACGTCCATTCTGGAACGATCCCTGACCGATGCGGACATCATGAATCTGACCGGCATCTCACTGGAGAGTGCATTATACTTTGCGGGAAAGAGCAGGCCTGTTCTGGCGCTTTTAAACGACGGGAATGCAGTGCTGATCGTAGGGTACAACGAAAAGAATACGATCCTGTATAACCCTGCCACGGGAAAGATCAGCAAGATGGGCATCAATGATTCCACGGAATTTTTTGAGGCCAACGGAAACCGTTTCGTATCTTACATCATGCCTGAATTATAAGCCTGTGCTAACAAAAATGTTGCTATTGACTAACGGGCGCAGCGTCTGATATACTTCGACACACCGAGGAAAGTCCCCGGTGTGTTTTTTATCATCCGAATTCTATACAACCGATTCTTGCAATGAACCGATGGCCTGCATGGCAGCATCGTAATTTTGTGGTGCGAAAAGGAGGAGACATTGAAAGGATCTATCAAAAAGCAAATCAAAAGACTGCCGGCAGCGGCCTTCATCCTGTCTGCAGTGTTTCAGCTGCTTTTCCCTGTTACGGCCTATTGCGCCGATCCCACTTATACGTTTACATCCAAGAACGGCAGTTTTACCGTAGTGACAGATAATACGGCTAACGGTGCAAAACAGACCCACACCGTGAAAGTGACTGTGGATAAGAAAACCAACATGAAGAAAAATTCGCAGGATGCGGCTTATTCGGTTACTTCCTCAGGTAATTGGAAAAACATTTCGTTCAGTGCGACCAAGGCGGTAATGGGAGCTGTCAGTGAATCCGGCGAACAATCGGAGGCCAGATACGTTCTCTACAACAATATAACCGTGCCGAAACCAAGGGGGTATATCATCTCTTCGGTGGATATGGCCAACTATTACGGCAGCAACATTGACCGGTGCGGTGTGGGAAGCAGCCTCCGCTGGAGCTATTCCAACAACGGCGTGGGATATGACGCAGTGGCCAAGAACAAACGATTCAACATGAAGAATCTGAACAGATATGCCCCTGTTGTGGGCAAGGATGACAGAAGATTCCACAATACCTTTGAGGAGGACGCGGATCTGAAAATGGTCATCGTGGCCACCTGCAGAAGTGCGGGCCTTCGTCTGGACAGTCAGAAAAATGAGGTCAAAAACATGACCATCACCATGCACTATACGCCGGCAACCTATACGGTACAGTACAACAGCGCCGGCGGTTCCGGCTGCCAGAGTACGGTGGCACTTTACGATCAGGTTTTTGCCCTGCCCCAGACAAGCAGAAAGGGGTATACCTTTACGGGGTGGAACGGCGCGGGACTGACTGCCAAGACAGGTAACGTTGCCAATCTGACAGCCACCGATAAAAGTGTGCTGAATCTTACGGCAGGCTGGAGAGCCAATACCTATACGGTATCCTATGACACAGCAGGTGGCAATGCCATCACGGACATGACCGCCACCTATGACAGCGCGTTTCAGCTTCCCGGCTGCAGTAAAACCGGCTATGTCTTTACAGGATGGAATGGCGCAGGTCTTACCAACAGGGTGGGAAGCGTAAGCAATCTGACGGACGTAAACGGCGGAAAGATCCGCCTGACAGCCGGCTGGCGCCCCGTACGGTATCGTATTGTATTTTTGGAAAACGGGGGCAGCAAATGCGATCCGGTGGAGATGAATTACGATAAAGAGGTCACCCTGCCGGAACCGGTGAGAGAAGGCTATGTTTTCCTGGGCTGGTCCGGGGGCGGACTGGTGCAGAAAAAGGGCACGGTCAAAAATCTGAGCATTCACGACAATACCCAGGTGGAACTGACGGCAGAGTGGGTTGCGGAGGATGATCCCGAAATGGAAGAGCTGAAAAAGAAGATCGACCAGGTGATGGAAAAACAGGATCAGCCCCGGACCAAAAATGAATATTATAACACCTACGGTCTTACGGCTGAGGAAGCCAAAGCCTGGCTGGATGCGCTGGTCAGCGGTCAGGAGGTTCAGCTGAAGATTGACGGTGTGAAATATTCCCTGATCAAAAACGAGGACGGAAGTATTACCATAAAGCTGTCGGATATGGGGAATGCGGAAAAGCTGATCATTCCCAACGAGATCACCATCGGTGATATCACCTATCCCATTACCGCCATTGACAGAGAATGCTTTAAAAACAATGTGATCCTGCGGGAGATCACCATGGGCGAGCATATTCTGCGGATCGAAGACGGGGCCTTTGAGGGATGTACCAAGCTGGAGAAAGTGGTATTGAATGAAGACCTGACACATATCGGAGAGCGGGCATTTTTCCACTGCGAAAGTCTGCGGGATATTGCCCTGCCGGAGGGAGTTCAGACCATCGGCAAGGAAGCATTCGCAGGTTGCAGCTCCCTTGCGGGGCTTCGTCTGAACGAAGGCCTTCTTTCCGTAGGGGACAAGGCATTCTACGGATGCTGCAATATCAAAGAATTGTATATCGGCAAGTCTCTTCTTAAGATCGGCACCCAGGCCTTTTCCAGGTGTACGTCGCTTAAGAGGGTTTCCCATGCACCCGAAGCGGAGCTTTTGAAAATGGGCAAGAAAACCTTTGCGGGGGATACGGCACTGACTACGGTGGAGCTGCCGGATAAGCTGACATCCGTCAGCGCCAGGGCTTTCAGTAAATGCTTTGCCCTTTCTTCCGTAAAGGGAGGAAAAGGAATCCTCAAGGTGGGAGACAATGCCTTTGAGGATTGCAAAAAGCTGCGGAAGATCACCTTATCATCCGGCCTGCAGAAGATCGGGAAAAAGGCTTTTTACAACTGCCGCAGTCTGGCAAAGGTTTCCATCAAATCCAAGAGTCTGACAAAGGTGGGAAAAGATGCCTTCGTCCGCTGCAAAAAGAATATCCGCTTCAGTGTGCCTAAATCCAAGTCCGCTTCCTACAGTAAGCTTATGAAGGGCAAGTATTGACGCAGAGAGCAAAAACGCGCATACTGATACAGATGCATTCGGCATGATCCGGTAAGACGCCGGCCGGAGCATCGGAGCGTAAAAGGGATGAAAGAGAAAAAGGGACTGAGCGAAAACCAGATCAAATACATTGTTATCGTTGCCATGGTCATCGATCATATCGCCTGGGGATTTTTGCGGGAAAGGGATCTGACCTTTCATGCAATGCACTTTATCGGCAGACTGACGGGACCGGTGATGGCATACTTTCTTGTGGAAGGATACCACCATACCCGGAACCTGAAAAAATATATTCTCCGGTTGGCGGTTTTTGCCCTGATCTCGTGGCCTGCATTTTCCTTTTTTGCGGCGGGGAGAGTTACCCTTCCTTTGATCGAGCCGGGACTTCATATCGTGCAGCGGTTCGGCGTGATCTACACCCTGCTGCTGTGTCTGTTGGCACTTTGTCTGTATGACAGAACGGATCTGCCGCCCCTTCTTCGGGTGACGGGGATCATGACACTGTTTGTTTTGACAGCCTTCGGAGACTGGTCCTTTTTCCTTATGCTTTTTGTGGTGTTTTTCCACAGGTTTTATGATGAGCCCTTAATGAAGTGGGGATGCTATTGTCTGTTTGCAGCCACCTGCTTTGAAAAGGGATTTTTGAATCCGGATGAGTATTACAGATTCGGCATGTTCCTTGTGCCGGTGCTGCTGCATTTTTATAACAACAAAAGGGGCAGCAGCCATCCCTTTCACAAATGGTTTTTCTACGTTTTTTACCCCCTGCATCTTGTGGTGATCGGCGTTTTCAGGTGGTATATCTTAGCAGGAAAATAATTCTTATAATTTTGAAAAGAAAATGGAAAAAAAGCACCAATCATATTATAATAATAATAGTATGTGCGGATGCTTTTTTTCGTGCATATAAAACAGCTGCAACAGCCGAAAAAGAAAAGGATGCATTGCGATGAGCAGTATATACGGTTTGAATGAACAGGCGCTTTCCATGGCCAGATACCGGCTCCTGGAGATGCTGGAACAAAAGGATCGGATCCAGTTCGACAGTACCGGCGAGCATCTTTATGATCATGTGGTCAGCCGGATCAAGTCCGATGAGAGTATGCGTGAAAAATGCCGCAGAAGAGGCTTCCCCGAAACCTGGGAAAGTGCACTTGTTGAGATGCGCGATGCCCTGGGCATCCGGGTGGTGTGCTCTTTTATCGACGATATCTATGAAACCAGAAAAGCCCTTTCCGAGATGGAAGGTGTGCGGATCATAGAGGAAAAAGACTATGTGGGTCATGCCAAGGACAACGGGTACCGCAGCTACCATCTGATCCTGGAGATCGTGAATCCTCTTCGGCCGGATCCCAAGGACGGACCGGAAAAACTGTATGCGGAGGTGCAGGTCAGGACCATTGCCATGGATTCCTGGGCAGCCCTGGAGCATAAGATGAAATACAAAAAAGATGTAAGAAATCAGGAGATGATCGTTTCGGAACTGAAACGCTGTGCAGATGAACTTGCCAGCTGCGACCTTTCCATGCAGACCATACGGGATCTGATCCGTAATGCGAAATAGAATTCGGAAAGGCAGAAACGAGAACAGCGAATATGAAAGATAAGAAAACAGTTTCCATCATAGTACCATGTCTGAATGAGCAGGAGGTTCTTCCTCTGTTTTATGATGCGATTCTCCCGGAACTGAAAAAAATAGATGCCTATTATGAGATCCTTTTGGTGGATGACGGATCCGACGACGATACGATTTCGGTGATGCAGTCACTGGCCCAAAAGGATCCCTGTGTACGTTACTATTCCTTTTCCCGAAACTTCGGAAAAGAAGCGGCTATGTATGCCGGCTTTGTGAATGCCAAGGGCGACTACATCGTGGTTATGGATGTGGATCTGCAGGATCCCCCGGATATGCTGCCGAAGATGTTTTCCGTATTGGAAGAAGGGACTTATGACTGTGTTGCCACAAGGCGGGTAAACAGAAAAGGAGAACCTTTTTTCAGAAGCCTTTTTGCCACAGCCTTCTATCGGATCATCAACCGGATTTCCGATGCGCAGATCATGGACGGCGCCAGAGATTATCGTATGATGACCCGGGCCATGGCGGATGCCATCCTTTCCATGTCGGAATACAACCGTTTTTCCAAAGGCATCTTCGGATGGGTGGGATTTCGGATCTGCTGGCTGGAGTTTGAAAATACAAAACGGAAAGCCGGGAAATCCAAATGGAGTTTTTGGGGACTGCTTCGCTATGCGGTGGACGGTATCCTGAATTTTTCCCAGGTGCCCCTTTCCATTGCTTCCTGGATCGGGATCATGATGACGCTGTTTTCTGCGGTGATGCTGGTCTTTGTGGTGGTCAGAAGGGCAGTGTTCGGTGATCCTGTAGCCGGTTGGGCATCCCTGATCTGCGTGATCATTTTTATCGGCGGATTGCAGCTGTTCTGCCTGGGGATCATGGGGCAGTATATGGCAAAGATGTACATGGAAACGAAAAAGAGACCGCACTTTATCATTGCAAGGTCTAACGATGAGGATGTAAGAAAGATACGGTAAAATGATACAGGGGATTACGAAATGAGATTATTACTGGCAGAAGATGAAAAGGAAATGTCAAAGGCCATCAGGGCTGTGCTGGAAGCCAACGGATACGCGGTAGATACTGCATTTGACGGGGTCGAAGCCGTGGAGCTTGCTTCTCAGAACGCCTATGATGCCATGATACTGGATATCATGATGCCCAAGCTGGATGGTATATCGGCGCTGCGGCAGATCAGAGCCGGAGGCGATGTGACCCCGGTGATCTTTCTGACGGCCAAATCCGAGCTGGACGACCGGGTGGAAGGACTGGATGCGGGGGCAGATGATTATCTGACCAAACCCTTTGCATTAAAGGAGCTTTTGGCAAGGATCCGTTCCATGACCCGCCGAAGAGGCGAGTACCAGACCGGCAGTATTACCCTGGGGGCCGTGACGCTGAAGATCGAAGAGGGAGAGCTGTCTGCGGAGAACGCCGTGCGACTTGCGGCCAAGGAAGTCCGTCTGATGGAATTTTTCATGCGCAGTCCGGAAAAAGAGTTTTCAACCCAGGAACTTTTTTCCCATGTCTGGCAGGATGCACAGGACCAGAATAAAGACATTGTCTGGGTGTATGTAAGTTACCTGCGTTCCAAGCTGCGGGCCATTGATGCAGATCTTGAGATCACAGGTGAAGAAGGCGGAAGCTTTGCGCTCATGAAAAAATGAGGGATCCCCAATGGTAAAAAAACTGCAATACAAATTTATCGGTATAGCTACCGGATCCGTTTTTCTGATGCTGCTTTTGGTACTGGCCATGATCAACATCATCAGCTCGGTGCGAAACAACAGGGAAACGGGAATCCTGCTGGAGCATATCGCAAACAACAACGGACACATTCCGGCGATGCATGCTTCCACCTCGGATTACGGAGATCTGGATTCGGTTCTGACTCCGGAGACCCAGTATGAGACCCGGTATTTTTCCGTCCGGTTGAAAAACGATCAGATCGTGGGAGTGGATAACGGACACATTGCCGCTGTATCTTTTGTGGAGGCAGGCAATTATGCCAAAGCCGCCCTCGCCAGAGGAAAAGAGCGGGGCAGGTTCCTCTGGAACGGCAGAAGCTATGATTATCTGGTGCGGGGCCATGGAGATCAGGAGGTGCTGGTGGTTGTGGTGGATACCACCAAAATGTACTACTCCACGGTTTCTCTGGTGCGGTTTTCAGCCTATGTGGGCCTGGTTATGGTGGGGCTCTTTTTTTTAATGATTTCATCTCTTTCCCGCAGGGTGCTCAAACCCATCATCGACAATATCGAGAGCCAGAAGCAGTTTATCACCAACGCAAGCCATGAGTTAAAAACTCCTTTGGCTATTATTTCCGCCAATACGGAAGTGCTGGAAATGACGGCGGGTGAATCGGAATGGACCCAAAGTATCCGCAACCAGATTGACAGGCTGACGGGGCTGATCAACCGGCTGATCACCCTTGCAAGGCTCCAGGAAGGCGGGGAAAGCAAGCTGGAAGAAATTTCCGCATCCATGATCGCAAAGGATGTGGTGGCATCCTTTAAGCCCGTTGCCCTGCAGCAGGGAAAAGAGTACGAAAGCCACATTGAAGATGAAGTAACAGTCATTGCGGAAGAGCGGTCTTTCCGGGAACTTATATCGATTCTGCTGGACAACGCGGCAAAATACTGCGACGACGGCGGAAAGGTCGAAACCACTTTGCGCAAAAAAGGTAAGGGCCTGGTGATGACGGTTTCCAATACCTATGCCGCGGGAGCAACCGTGGATTATGACCGGTTTTTCGAACGGTTTTACAGAGAAGATCAGTCTCACAACAGTGAGAAAAAGGGATACGGCATCGGCCTTTCCATGGCAAAGGAAATGGTGGAGCAATACAAGGGTTCTTTGCATGCTTCCTACAAGGACGGATCCATCACCTTTACGGTGACGATCTGACAGGGCAGAGGAAGGCAGAGCCCGGCGAAAGGGAATGGGAATGGAACAGGGCATTATCACAATGAAACGGATCGCCACCATACACAGTGACTTTCCGGAAAAATTCGGAATTCCCAGACAGAGCGGTCTGGTCAGGGAGCTGCAGGCCAGGATCACATTTGAAGAGGGTTACCGGGATCCCGAAATGCTGCGTGGGCTGGAGGATTTTGACTACCTGTGGCTTTTGTGGGTCTTCGAGAATAAGGACGATACCTGGCATCCTACGGTGCGTCCCCCCAGACTGGGAGGAAACAAACGGATGGGAGTATTTGCCACAAGGTCTCCTTTCAGGCCTAATCCCATCGGTCTGTCCTGCGTCAGGCTGGAAAAGACAGAGATCACAGAGGATGGGCCGGTGATCACGGTATCCGGTGCGGACCTTCGGGATCAAACGGCTATTTTGGATATTAAACCCTATCTGCCCTATGCGGATGCCCATGAAGGGGCCAGATCGGGATTTGTACAGGGGGCAGTCAGTCAGGGAGATCCTGTTTCAGTGGAGATTCCGGAGCATCTGCTTGAGAAGATCGAGCCGGAAAAAAGGGAGGCCTTAAGAGGCGTGTTGGCCCAGGACCCCAGACCGGCCTATCAGCAGGACGCAGAGAGGATCTACGGCATGGGATTTGCAGGAAAGCAGATCCGCTTTTTTGTTAGCGATGGCAAACTTACCGTGGTTGCCGTTGAAGAAGAAACGAAGTAAAACGCGGGGACCGTAAGGACCGGGGAGCAAGGACGAGAAAAGTGGGAACGGAAAAAATGGAGCAGACCAGGAACAGGGAAAAGAGCACAGGCTTTCTTCGAAAACTGCGCGGCATAGTTTACCGGATGGTTTCCGTGGATGTGGTGGACGAAAAAATGAACCAGATCTACGATGTGATCAGCACCGGTGCGCTTATATTGAATCTGATCGTAACCTTTGCAAACACTTACGACAATCTGAGCCGGCGCTATGGCGGGGTCTTCCGCGCTGTGGAAGCAGCCACGGTTTTTTTGTTTGCGGTGGATTATCTGCTCCGGCTTTTTACGGCAGCATACAAGTATCCCAAATACAGTGAAGGAAAAGCTTTTTGCAGATATGCGTTTTCTTTTACGGGGCTGGTGGATCTGTTATCCTTCCTGCCCTACTATCTGCCATTCTTTTTCCCGGCGGGGACAGCGGTATTCCGCATGTTCCGGGTAGTCAGGATCCTTCGTCTTTTCCGGATCAATTCTCATTATGACTCCATGAATGTCATTACGGAGATCCTGATCAGCAAAAAACAGCAGCTTTTATCCTCCGTGTTTATCATCGTGATCCTGATGATGGCATCTTCCCTTTGCATGTATTCCGTAGAGCACAGTGCCCAGTCGGAGGTTTTTAAAAATGCATTTTCCGGGATCTGGTGGTCCGCATCCACACTGCTTACCGTGGGATACGGCGACATCTATCCCGTGACAACCATCGGCAAGATGCTGGGCATCATCATATCCTTTTTGGGTGTGGGCATGGTGGCGATTCCCACAGGTATCATTTCCGCCGGTTTTGTGGAGCAGTACGGCAGGCTGGCAAAAGCGGGAGAGATGCTCCGGGAAGAGGACATCCGTTTTGTCAGAATGCAGATGCAAAGTAAGGATAAATGGATCGGAAAGAGCATTGCGCAGCTGAATCTTCCCCAGGATCTGATGATCGTTCTGGTCATGCGGGGGAAGGAAACCATGATCCCCAGAGAAAGCCTGGTGCTGAAGGGGGGAGATATTCTTGTGATCGGAGCGCAGGCAGCCCGGGATGCGGGAAAGATCCTGAATATGAAAGAAGTGATCATCACTGGGGAACACTCCTGGAACAATGAGAAGATCAAAGATCTGGAGATCTCCCGCCAAACCTTTATCGTTATGATCAAGCGGGGGGGCAAGACCATTCTGCCTGACGGGGACGTGGTTTTGATGGAGCATGACAAGGTATATCTGTATTCCAAGAAGCAGACCCATATGGGTGCGGAGGATTACAGTTTCTGAAAGGAGATATAACATGATTCTACTCAGCGGCGACACAGCCATCGATACGGAAAAGATTCAGGATGTGGCACAGAGTGTGACGGAAAAAGCCATAGAAGCCGTACCCGAGGATGTGACGGAAAAGATCAGCCTGTTCCAAAAATACATGGATCAGCTGCCGGAAAAGGCCATGGGCCTTGGTATCCGCATCGTTCTTGCGGTGATCACGCTGATCATCGGCATCTGGGTGATCCGTATCATTCGCAAGATCCTGAAGCATTCTCTGCAGAAGGCAAAAGCAGATAAAGGTGTGACACAGTTTCTGGATTCCTTTGTCAAAGCGGTGCTGACCATTTTGCTGATCTTTATGATCGCCACCAACTTCGGTGTGGATGCAGCCAGCATCGTTGCCATTCTGGGTTCCATGGGTGTTGCCATCAGTTTGGCCCTGCAGGGATCCTTGTCCAACTTTGCCGGCGGCGTTCTGATCCTGCTGCTCAAGCCCTTTAAGGTGGGGGATTATATCCAGGAAAACAGCCACGGAAACGAAGGCACCGTAACGGAGATCCAGCTTTTTTACACCAAGCTGGTCACAAGGGATTTAAAGACTGTGGTCCTTCCCAATGGCGTTCTGGCCAATACCTCCCTGGTGAATTTTTCCGCCCTTCCCTTCAGACGGGTGGATCTGAAGGTGGGAATATCCTATGACGCGGACCTGAAGAAGGCCAAAAAAGTGGCGGAGAAGGTTTTAAAAGAACATGACCTTGTAGTGGAAGAGAAGCCCATCAGCGTCTATGTCAGTGATTTGGAGGACTCCTGCGTGTCTCTCGGCATGTTCTGCCATGTGAAAACGGAGGACTTTCTTACGGCCAGAGGACAGCTTTTGGAACAGGTGAAGCTGGCCTTTGACGAAAAGGGGATCCACATTCCGTATCCCCAGATGGATGTTCATGTGAAAAGTCAGGCATAATGCAATTGAAATGCAGGGGGAAATTGTGTAAAATAAGTTCATATGTGTTTTTGGGGAAAAACAAATAAAAAAGGGAAAGGGTATAGCTTATGGAAAGAGAAAAGATCAGAGAACTCATTGCCGGGATGACGCTGGAAGAAAAGGCGGGTATGTGCTCCGGAGACGACTTCTGGCACACCAAAGCCGTAGAGCGTCTGGGAATCCCTCGTAGCATGGTTTCCGACGGACCGCACGGCCTGCGCAAACAGGACCAGGAGGGGGATCATCTTGGTGTGAACGACAGTATCACTGCGGTTTGCTATCCTACAGGCTGCGCCACTGCTGCCAGCTTTGATGTGGACCTGGTTGGAAAGCTGGGAGAAGCCCTGGGAGAAAGCGGACAGGCAGAGGAGCTTTCCGTGATACTTGGCCCTGCGGTCAATATCAAACGTTCCCCTCTTTGCGGACGTAATTTCGAGTACTATTCGGAAGATCCTTATCTGGCGGGTAAGATCGCCGCTTCCTATATCCGGGGTGTTCAGAGCAAAAATGTGGGAACATCCATTAAACATTATCTTGGAAACAACCAGGAGACCAGACGTCTGACGGTGGACACCAGGATTGATGAGAGAACCCTGCGGGAAATCTATCTTCCTGCATTTGAAGAAGCAGTAAAAAAATCCAAGCCCTGGACTGTGATGGGATCCTATAACAAGGTAAACGGTGAGCATACCGTAGAAAGCAAACGCTTTTTAACAGATATCCTGCGGGATGAATGGGGCTTTGACGGATATGTTGTCAGCGACTGGGGTGCTGTCTGCGACAGAGTGGAAGGGATCCGGGCCGGTCTGGATCTGGAGATGCCTTCTTCCAACGGCATGCGGGATCAGCAGATCGTGGAAGCAGTCAGAAACGGATCATTGGATGAAAAACTGGTGGACCGTGCGGTTGAGAATATCCTGAATATCGTATTCCGCTTTATGGAAAACAAAGATCCCAATGCGGAGTTTGACAGGGAAAAACACCACAAGTATGCCGGCGAAGTGGCAAAAGAATGTATCGTTCTTTTGAAAAACGATGGCGTTCTTCCCATTGATTTTACCAAGAAGAAAGTAGCTTTTATCGGAAAATATGCGGACACCCCCAGATTCCAGGGTGGTGGCAGCAGCCATATCACCTGTCATAAAGTAACAGGTGCGTTGGAAGCAGCAAAAGAGCTGGGACTGGATGGCAACATCATCTATGCAAAGGGATATGAAGACGAGAAGGATGAAACGGATGAAAAGCTCCTTTCCGAAGCAGTGGAAGCAGCAAGGAATGCCGATGTGGCAGTGATCTTTGCGGGACTGCCGGATGCTTTCGAATCCGAGGGCTTTGACAGAAAGCATATGAGAATGCCGGATTGCCAGAACCTTCTGATCAGTGAAGTGGCAAAAGTACAGCCCAACGTGGTCGTGGTACTGCACAACGGATCTCCTGTGGAGATGCCATGGGTATCGGAGGTTAAGGGTATCGTAGAAAGCTACCTGGGCGGCGAGAATATCGGTATTGCCCAGGCTGAGATCTTAAGCGGAAAAGCCAATCCCAGCGGAAAGCTTCCCGAGACCTTCCCGAAAAAGCTTTCGGACAATCCCTCCTACCTGAACTTCCCCGGAGAGGGCGACGTGGTAGAATATAAAGAAGGGATCTTTGTGGGATACAGGTATTATGATATGAAGGAGATGGATGTACTCTTCCCCTTCGGACACGGCCTGTCCTATACAGAGTTCACATATGCTAACTTAAAAGTTAGCAAAGACAACTTTAACGATACAGAGGAAGTGACGGTTACTCTGGACGTGACCAACAGCGGATCCATGGAAGGAAGCGAAGTGGTGCAGCTGTATGTTTCCGATGTGAAGAGCAAGGTGATCCGTCCCGTAAAAGAGCTGAAGGGCTTTTCCAAAGTAAAGCTTGCTCCGGGAGAGACTAAAACCGTCAGCTTTACGCTGGATCAGAGAAGTTTTGCTTACTACGAAACAGCCATTAGCGACTGGTTCGTGGAAAGCGGAGAGTTTGAGATCTTGGCAGGATCCTCCAGCCGTGACATCAGACTGAAAACCACCGTAACAGTAACGGGAACCAAAAAGATCCCCGTTACCTACACTATTGACACACCCATGATCGATGTGATGGAGGATCCCAGAGCGATCAAGCTGGCAGAGCCCATTATCGAAGCAGGCAAGATGGATTCGCTGGATGTATCCGAGGGAGAAGGCATGGGCGCCGCAGCAGAAGAAATGGCTGAGGCCGGAATGCTGTTCTCACCCCTTCGAAATGTGCTGAGTTTCGGAAACGGAACCATGGATCCCAAGCGTCTTCAGCAGATCGTGGATGAAATGAACAAGCAGTAACAGTAAATGAAAGGCACAGATGTATGAATAACGAGCATTACCAGGGTCCGGAATCCGGCGGTAACGGAAACGGACGGGGAAACGGAAACGGGAATAAGGGAAACGGTAACGGCAACGGTGAACGGGGGCCCAGCAGACAGAGCTTCATGCTTCTTTTGCTGGCGGCACTGATCACCCTTGTGGCCATGAGCTTTCTCATGCGCTCCATCGGAACCGATGCCAGCAAGGAGATCACCTACGACGAGTTTTTGACCATGGTCAAAGAAGGAAAAGTTGAACGGGTGGTGATCACCGATACTGAGATCGATATTATTCCCAAGGCAGAAAAGAAAGACGAGGGCAAAGAGAATAACGCTCTGCAGTATCTCTACGGCGTCAATCAGCGTCAGGGCGGTGTGACCTATTACACAGGTGTTGTCAACGATGATGATCTGCCGGCATTTCTGAATCAGTATAACGTCAGCTATAAGCAGAAGATTCCGGATAATTCGGGATGGCTGATCTCCATTTTGCTGACCTATGTTTTCCCTATTGTACTGGTATGGCTGATCCTGTCCTTTGCCATGCGAAAGATGGGAGGCAGCGGCGGCGGATTTATGGGCGTGGGCAAATCCAATGCCAAGGTATATGTACAGAAGGAAACCGGCGTGACCTTTAAGGATGTGGCCGGAGAAGATGAAGCAAAAGAATCCCTGCAGGAAGTTGTGGACTTTTTGCACAATCCCGGAAAATATACGGGGATCGGTGCCAGACTTCCCAAAGGTGCGCTTTTGGTGGGACCTCCCGGTACCGGTAAAACACTGCTTGCAAAGGCGGTTGCCGGCGAAGCTCATGTACCCTTCTTTTCACTGGCAGGTTCCGATTTTATCGAGCTTTATGTGGGCGTGGGTGCTTCCCGTGTCAGGGATCTGTTCCGGGAGGCTAACAAAAATGCTCCCTGTATCATCTTCATTGACGAGATCGATGCCATCGGACGGAGCAGAGATTCCAAGTACGGCGGCGGAAATGAAGAGCGTGAGCAGACACTGAACCAGCTGCTGTCCGAAATGGACGGTTTTGATTCTTCCAAGGGTATTCTGATCCTTGGCGCAACCAACAGACCGGAGATCCTGGATAAGGCCCTGCTGCGTCCCGGACGTTTTGACAGACGGATCATCGTGGATAAGCCGGATCTGAAGGGACGTGTGGACATCCTGAAGGTACATGCCAAGGATGTGCATATGGATGAGAGCGTGGATCTGGAAGAGATCGCTCTTGCCACCAGCGGTGCAGTGGGATCGGATCTTGCCAACATGATCAACGAGGCGGCCATCAATGCCGTGAAGGCAGGACGCAAAGCCGTATCCCAGAAGGACCTTTTCGATGCAGTAGAAGTGGTTCTGGTCGGAAAAGAGAAAAAAGACCGCATCATGAGTAAGGAAGAGAGAAAGATCGTATCCTATCATGAGGTAGGTCATGCACTGATCGCAGCTTTGCAGAAAAACTCCGAGCCGGTTCAAAAGATCACCATCGTGCCCCGTACCATGGGTGCTTTGGGATATGTTATGCATGTGCCGGAAGAAGAGAAATACTTAAATTCCCAGGCGGAACTGCACGACATGATCGTGGGCCTTTTGGGAGGCCGTGCTGCCGAGGATATTGTTTTTGATACGGTGACCACCGGAGCCTCCAATGATATCGAGCGTGCCACAGCCATCGCCCGTTCCATGGTGACGACTTATGGTATGAGCAAAAAATTCGGCCTGATGGCTTTGGAATCCATGGAGAGCAGATATCTTGACCAGCGTATGTCCCTGAATTGCTCGGATGTGACGGCAGCCCAGATCGACGAAGAAGTGAAGCTGATCCTGAAGGAATGCTATAAGGAGGCTAAGAAGCTTCTGAAGGATAACCGGAAGATCATGGATAAGATCGCTGCCAAGCTGATCAAGCAGGAGACCATTACCGGTAAGGAATTTATGCAGATCTACCGGAAAGAAAAAGGTTTGCCGGAGCCGGATCCCGATGAGGAGAAGAACAAGGGAAAAGGAAAAGACAAATCCGACAAGGAAAAGAAGCTTCCCAAGACCGCAGCAGAAGTCGGTTACAAAAAAGAGGATGAAGAAACCGTAGACATCGGAAAGGTCTATGGGGACAGTCAGCCCACCGTTAAGGTGACGGATAAAGGCAAGATCAAGTTCGAAGCCGTCATCGACGATGAGAAGATCAAGACCACCAGCGTTTCCGAGTATCCCATTCCTGCAAAAGATACAGAGCCAAAATCGGCAGAAACGAAGCAGGAAGCCGGCGAAGGAACCGGAAGCGAAGCCGGAACGGTAAACGGCGAGGGAAAAACGGATACAGAGACAGAAAACCGGGAAGAAAAGGCAGGGGAAGAAAGTAAGCAGATGCTAACTTCTGCAGCACAGGACAGCGGGGAAATGAAAAAAGTACTGTCCGAGGGAGCTGCCCTTTTGGATCGCCTTGCCCAAAAGCAGGAAGATGCTGCGGGAGACGACCCGGAAGATGACGAATGATTATTTGCACCATAAAGCATAAGAGGCAGCGGCATGTTTGATATTCAGGAAGAACTGAAAAAGCTACCGGATCAGCCCGGAGTCTATATCATGCATGATGCGGCGGATCGGATCATCTATGTGGGAAAAGCCATCAATCTGAACCGCCGCGTGCACTCTTATTTTCGCAGCAGCACCAAAAAGACACCGAAGATCCAAAAGATGGTGTCTCTCATCGATCATTTTGAATACATCATCACCGACTCCGAGCTGGAGGCCCTGGTGCTGGAAAACAATCTGATCAAGGAGCACCGTCCCAAATACAATACGCTCTTAAAGGATGATAAGACTTATCCTTATATCAAAGTCACGCTGGGAGAGGAATTTCCCAGGGTGCTTTTTTCTCGTCAGATGAAAAAAGACAAGTCCCGGTACTTCGGTCCCTTTACCAGTGCCGGTGCCGTCAAGGATACCATCGAGCTTCTGACAAAGCTGTACCGCATCCGGACCTGCAACCGGAAGATCGATGCGCAGATGAGCGCGGATCCGGAAAAGGCGAAACCGGTGGAGAGGGCTTGTCTGAACTACCATATGCACAGATGCGACGGTCCCTGCATCGGAAAGATCGACAAAGAGACCTATCATGAAAATGTGAAAAAAGCCCTGGCCTTTCTGGGCGGAAATTACGCCCCTGTCTTAAAGGAACTTGAAGAAAACATGCAGGCGGCCGCAGAGGCCATGGATTTTGAAGAAGCCATCCGGTGGCGGGACCTTTTGACATCCGTAAGGGCAGTGGCCCAGAAACAGAAGATCACGGATTTTGACGGAGAGGATAAGGACGTGATCGCGCTGGCATCGGATGAGAAGGCCATGGTGGTGCAGGTATTTTTTATCCGCAGCGGAAAGCTCATCGGCCGGGAACATTACTACATGAAAAATACGGAAGATGAAACGGAAAGTCAGGCTCTGGGAAGCTTTGTAAAGCAGTATTATGCGGGAACGCCCTACCTGCCCAAAACCGTGCTTCTTTCCCATGATATCGAGGATATTCCCCTGTTGGAACAGTGGCTGTCCGAACGGCGGGGCAGCAGGATGTATTTTTCCGTACCCCAGATCGGGAAAAAAGAAAAGCTGGTGGAGCTGGCTATGAAAAATGCGGCCCTGGTTTTGTCTCAGGATCAGGAACGGATCAAACGGGAACAGGAGCGGACCGTAGGTGCCATGGAAGAGGTGGCAGCCTGGATCGGTCTTACGGGCCTTAAGCGAATGGAAGCCTTTGATATTTCCAATACCAGCGGCTTTGAATCCGTGGGCTCCATGGTGGTATTTGAGGACGGCAAACCCAGAAGGAGTGACTATCGGAAGTTTAAGATCAAAACCGTGGAAGGCCCCAATGACTACGCCAGCATGAAGGAAGTGCTCACCAGACGTTTTACCCACGGACTGGAGGAGCGGGCGCAGAGAAGAGAAAAAAAGTTAGCAGATGCTTACGGAAGCTTTACGAAATTTCCGGATCTTTTGCTGATGGACGGCGGTAGAGGACAGGTGAACATCTGCCTGGAGGTGCTGCAGGAACTGGGGCTTTCCATTCCCGTCTGCGGCATGGTAAAGGATGATCATCACAGAACCAGAGGGCTGTACTTTAACAACGAAGAGATCCCCATCGATACTCGGTCGGAAGGCTTTAAGCTTATTACCAGGATCCAGGATGAGGCTCACCGGTTTGCCATCGAGTATCACCGTTCTCTTCGAGGAAAAGCTTCGGTGAAGTCCATTCTCGATGAGATCCCCGGTATAGGCCCTGCCAGAAGAAAGGCTCTGATGCGAAGTTTTGATTCTTTAGACGCCATCCGTATGGCTTCCGAAGAGGAACTGTCCGCCATCCCGGAGATCACGGACGCCTGCGCGAAAGAGATTTACGCCTTTTTTCACGGGAATGCGCCGGAAACCGAGGGTGAAGCGCCGGACGGAGCAGGCGCTGATTCATCGCCCGAAATGCAGGTCGGAGCGGGAGCCGAAACTTAGGCTGAAACACCCCCAAAAGTTGCGAAACAGAGCGATTTATGATACGATAATAAGCGGCTTTGAAGTCAGTTCATATAAGGAGAGCGAATATGGCAAGTATCAGTCTTACCCGTATCATGGAAAAATTCAAGCTGGAAAATGTCACGCCGGAGATCGACATCAAAGGCATCAAAGTGACCCAGCCGGATATCAACAGACCCGCCCTTCAGCTGGCAGGTTATTTTGAGCATTACGAAGCAACACGTGTACAGATCATCGGTTTTGTGGAATACACCTATATGAACGGACTTTCCCAGGATCGGAAGGAAGAGATCTTTGAGCGTCTTTTATCCAACCCCATTCCCGTGATCATTTTCTGCCGGGAACTGCAGCCGGATCCCCTGTTCCAGAAAAAAGCCATTGAACACAAGATTCCGCTGATGGTGACCAAGAAGGCCACATCCACTTTTACGGCGGAGATCATCAGATGGCTGAACGTAAAGCTGGCGCCCTGCATTTCCGTACACGGCGTTTTGGTGGACGTTTTCGGTGAAGGCGTTCTGATCACCGGTGAAAGCGGTATCGGTAAATCCGAAGCGGCTTTGGAGCTGATCAAGAGAGGCCACCGTCTTGTAACCGACGATGTGGTGGAGATCCGCAAGGTTTCCGATGAAACCCTGATCGGTTCCGCCCCCAGCGTGACCAAGCACTTTATAGAGCTTCGCGGTATCGGTATCGTGGACGTAAAGACTTTGTTCGGTGTGCAGGCGGTTAAGGATACCAGCAGCATCGATCTGGTCATCCGGATCGAAGACTGGAGCAAAGATAAGGAATACGACAGACTGGGTCTGGAGGAAGAATATGTGGATTATCTGGGCAACAAGGTTGCCTCCCATACCATTCCCATCCGGCCGGGACGAAATCTGGCGCTGATCTGCGAATCCGCGGCTGTCAACCATCGTCAGAAGAAGATGGGTTACAATGCGGCCCAGGAGCTTTACAAGAGAGTACAGGAAGGCCTGGCAAGAGGCCGGGATGATGACGAAGAATAAACAATCGAAATATCAGGAAAATACTATATACAACGGAGGAATGAAACATGGCTGACTATGTGTTCGGAGTGGACGTGGGAGGAACCACGATCAAAATGGGTTTGTTTGACAGGCAGGGAAACGTGCTTGACAAATGGGAGATTCCCACTCGCACCGAGAATAACGGAGAGAATATCCTGCCGGATATTGCAGCTGCCGTAGACGGAAAATGCAGTGAAAAAGGGATCGAAAAAAGCAATGTTGCCGGCGTGGGTATCGGCGTTCCCGGACCTGTGGACGGAAAGGGCGTTGTTCACAAATGCGTGAATCTGGGCTGGGATGTATTTAATGTCAGCGATAAGCTTTCCGCGCTTACGGGACTGAAGGTTATGGCAGGAAATGACGCCAACGTGGCAGCCCTCGGAGAAATGTGGAAAGGCGGCGGCCAGGGCTTTGACAGTCTGATCATGGTCACTCTGGGAACAGGCGTAGGCGGCGGCATTATCATGGACGGACAGATCTTAACGGGAAGCACCGGCGCAGGCGGCGAGATCGGTCACATTCATGTACAGGACGGTGAGCCCGAGGCCTGCGGCTGCGGCAATAACGGATGCCTGGAGCAGTATACTTCCGCTACGGGTATCGTAAGACTGGCTAACAGAGAGCTTGAGACGAACACAGCTCCCACTGTTTTGAAAAAGGGTCAGTGCAGTGCAAAAGACGTATGGGATGCGGTAAAAGAGAACGATCCCGTAGCTGTAGCGGTAGCTGAGAAATTCGGAAAATATCTGGGACAGGGTCTGGCAGCCATTGCCGGCGTGATCAACCCCGAAGCATTCGTTATCGGCGGCGGTGTTTCCAAGGCCGGAGACGTGCTTTTATCCTATATCGAGAAAAACTATACCCCTGTGGTATTCCATGCCAGCAGGAACGTGAAATTCGTCCTGGCTACGCTTGGAAATGATGCAGGAATCTACGGCGCGGCAAGACTGGTGCTGTAAGAAAGAAGGTACATCTTGAGAGAGAATACTGCTCTGCTGGAATTTTTGAGAGAACGGGTGCCGGAAGAAAACATTCTGAAGCGGGAGCCCATGAGTCTTCATACCTCATTTCGCATCGGCGGCGAGGCAGACCTGTTTGTCAGGGTTGATACCAAAAAAGCCCTTTCGGATATCCTGCGGTATTGCAACCGGGTGGAGATGCCCTACTTCGTTTTGGGAAGGGGTACCAACCTCCTTGTGGGAGATAAGGGATACCGGGGCGTGATCCTGCAGCTTTGCGGGGAAATGGAACAGATCCGCATCGATGGCGATATGCTGACAGCCGGATGTGCGGCATCTTTGCCGGCAGTTGCCAAGGCAGCAGCGGATCAGGGCCTGTCCGGTCTGGAATTTGCAGCGGGCATACCGGGCAGCCTGGGAGGGGCCATCGTGATGAATGCGGGGGCCTACGGCGGAGAAATGAAACAGGTAGTCAAAAATGTCTGTGTATATGATGCGGACGGCGAAGAGATGAACCTGGACAATGATACCATGGAGTTTTCCTACCGCAGCAGTATCTTAAAGGATCGTCCTTTTACCGCTGTGGAAGTGACCATGAAGCTGAGCCCGGACAGCAAGGATGAGATCTTTGCCAGGATGGATGAATACAGCAGGGCCCGCAGAGAAAAACAGCCTCTGGAATATCCTTCCGCCGGCTCCACCTTTAAAAGGCCGGAGGGGCATTTTGCGGGAAAACTGATCATGGATGCAGGGCTTCGGGGCCTTCGGGTGGGAGACGCCCAGGTGTCGGAAAAGCACTGCGGATTTATCGTCAATATCGGTCAGGCAACGGCCGAGGACGTAAGTGAACTGATGGAAGAAGTCCAGATGCGGGTAAAGAAGCAGTTGGGCGTCAGACTGGAACCGGAAGTGATCCGTGTGGGAGAATTCTGAGTCCGGAACATAGGAGAGATAGTACATGCGCCTTGTTGTGGTAACGGGAATGAGCGGCGGCGGAAAAGCGACCGCCATGAAAATGCTGGAAGATGCCGGCTATTACTGCGTAGATAACCTGCCGGTACCTCTGGTTCCCACCTTTGGTGCCCTGCTGGTCTCTCCCGGTAATGAAATACAGAAAGCAGCCGTGGGTCTGGATATCCGTTCGGACAAAACCTTCGGCGATATTCAAAAGGCACTGAAAGATCTCGAAGAGCAGAATATTTCCTTCGAGATCCTTTTTATGGACGCAAGTGATGAGACGCTGATCCGCCGTTATAAGGAGACCAGAAGAAAGCATCCCATAGAGGTAGAGGGTGGGATCTTAGAGGACAGCATCCGCAAAGAAAGGCAGATCTTAGAAGGCCTTCGGGGAAGAGCGGATTACATTTTTGATACCTCCTCCCTTTTGACCAGAGATTTAAAAAGCGAGCTGGACCGGATCTTTGTCAGCAGTGAAGATTACAATTCCCTGATGATCTCCATTATCTCCTTCGGGTTTAAATACGGTCTTCCGCCGGATGCGGATCTGGTATTTGATGTCCGGTTTTTGCCCAATCCTTATTACATAGAGGAGCTGAAGCACAAGACCGGTATGGACCGGGAAGTGGCAGACTACGTATGGAGCTTTCCCGAAACGGAGCAGTTTCTGGATAAGCTGACGGATATGGTTTCCTTCCTGATCCCCAACTACGTAAAAGAAGGAAAATACCGTCTGGTGATCGCCATAGGCTGCACCGGCGGAAAGCATCGCTCGGTAACCATCGCAAACGGCCTGTACAACCGGCTGAAGGATCATGGCAGCTATGGACTGAGCCTGGTACATAAAAATATCACCACCCAATCCTGAAAAAGGAAAAAGAGCATGTCATTTTCGTCGCAGATCAAGGAAGAATTACAACAGCAGACCGAAGAAAAGAGGCATTGCCGGCTGGCTGAGCTGGCAGCGCTGAGTGCTGTCTGCGGCCGTCCGGAGAAGGATGAGAACGGCACGGAAAGACTGGTGATCTGTACCGAAAATGCATTTGTGGCAAGAAAATACTTTACATTATTCAGGAAAAGTCTTAAAGTATATATTGTTGTTGGCGTGCAAACGAAAAACAAAGGAAGCCGGTCCTACCGCCTGTGCGTTGAAGGCAGAGAGGCTATGGACCTTGTCACATCTACCCTGCGGCTTACAGAAGGTCCGGCGGGGATCGTAGACGAGCGGCTTTGCAAAAACAGCTGTTGCATGCGGGCAGCACTCAGGGGTTATTTTTTAGCCTGCGGTTCCATGAGCGATCCGAGTAAGGGGTATCACTTGGAGATGGCAACCCAGGACGAGAGGGCAGCGGAGCAGATCATCCGGTTTATGGCGGCCTTTTCCTTGGAAGGCAAAATGATCAAACGAAAGAATCATTTTGTGGTTTATCTGAAGGAAGGAGAAGGGATCGCAGATTTTCTGAAGGTGATCGGCGCGGGGCGCAGCCTTTTGGAATTTGAAAACACAAGGATCTTAAAGGACATGCGGGGGCGTGTCAATCGCAAGGTCAATTGTGAAGCGGCGAACATATCCAAGATCGTGGCTGCTTCTGCCAGGCAGGTAGAAGACATCCGCCTGATCGATCGGATGATGGGACTGGAGAATCTTTCACCCACGCTGCGACAGATGGCATATCTTCGGCTGGAACAGCCGGATGCGTCACTGGAAGAACTTGGGAAACTGGCCGATCCGCCGGTGGGGAAATCCGGAGTCAATCACAGACTCAGGAAGCTGTCGGAACTGGCTGAAACATTACGATAATCATGGGTATTTCGGGGCGGCAAAACGGATCATGTAACTGGGGAAAACAGCGCGTAATGATTTAGGAGGAGCTATGACTGAGAAAACTGTTACGATTCAGCTGGAGAAGGGGTTAGAAGCCCGTCCGGTAGCCGTATTGGTACAGAAAGCAAGCATGCACGAGAGCACCATCTATCTGCATTCCGAAGGCAAGAGAGTGAATGCAAAAAGCATTATGGGTATGATGAGCCTTGGCCTGAACATGGGTGAAGATGTAATGATCGAGGCAGAGGGCCCTGATGAAACGGCAGCTATTGAAAGTCTCGAAATGTATCTCACGGGACAGCAGGCCTGATCTTTAGAACACAGAAAATCCGCAAGACCGCACCGTAAGAAGGCGCGGTCTTTTTCTCCATCGGAGGATTGTATGAAAGACAGGAAAAAAGCGCTATTTATCTATAATCCCCATGCGGGAAAGGCTATGATCCGCCATCATCTTCTGGATATTTTAGACGTGCTTACGGCAGCCTCTCTGGAGATCGTCATGTATCCCACAAGGCGCCAGGGAGATGCCATAGAGAAGGTCATTGCCGATGCCGGCGCCTATGATGTGCTGATCTGCAGCGGCGGAGACGGTACTTTGGATGAAGTGGTCACCGGTATGATGAAGCGCAGGAAAAGGATTCCCATCGGATACATCCCTGCAGGCTCCACCAACGATTTTGCCAGAAGCCTGAAGATCCCTGCGGATATGACAAAGGCTGCAAAGATCATTGTGGAGGGGAAACCTTTTCAGACGGATATCGGAGCCTTTAATGATGATACCTTTGTTTACATCGCTGCCTTCGGTCTTTTTACCGACGTTTCCTACGAAACGGATCAGCAGATGAAAAACGTTCTGGGACATATGGCCTATATCCTGGAAGGCGCGAAACGGGTGGGCACCTATCCTTCTTATCGTATGAAGATCCGAGCCAACAACATGCTCATTGAAGACGAGCTGCTTTACGGCATGGTCACCAACTCCGTTTCCGTGGGCGGATTTCAGAATATCACCGGCAGCAACGTGCAGCTGGATGACGGGCTGTTTGAAGTGACGCTGATCAAAAAGCCCGCAAACGTTATGGAGTTTAATGAGATCATGGTATCTTTTGTCAGCGGAAAGATCGATACGAACCTGATCTACTGCTTTAAAACGGATCATCTGGAGATCGAATCCGAAGTTCCCCTTCCCTGGACCCTGGACGGAGAGTTTGGCGGGGAGCATACAAAGGTCAGCATCAAAAATAAACAGCAGGCGCTGACAATCTTTGTTCCGAATTGACAAATTTCTTGTATAGGGCGACGCTTTTGTGCTATAATCCTGTTGATTGTGTTACACTGGCATTTGTGCAGGTGTGATCAAAATAAAAATAATAAGAAAGGGTGGAAAAAAATGGCATTAGTTACAACGACAGAAATGTTCAAGAAAGCTTATGATGGCGGCTATGCAATCGGTGCTTTCAATGTAAACAACATGGAGATCGTACAGGGTATTACGGAGGCAGCAGGCGAGCTGAACAGCCCTGTTATCCTTCAGGTTTCCAAGGGAGCACGCGCTTATGCTAACCATACTTATCTGGTAAAGCTGGTTGAGGCTGCTGTAGCTGAGAATCCTCAGATCCCTATCGCACTTCACCTGGATCACGGTGATACCTTCGAGCTTTGCAAGTCCTGTATCGATGGCGGATTTACTTCCGTTATGATCGATGCTTCCAGCAAATCTTTTGAGGATAACATCGCTCTGACCAAGCAGGTTGTTGAGTACGCTCATGCACATGGCGTAGTAGTTGAGGCTGAGCTTGGTACTCTTGCAGGTATCGAGGACGAAGTAGTAGTTGAGGCTGGTAAGGAAGCTTACACCAAGCCCGAAGAAGTAGAAGAGTTCGTAGACAAGACCGGATGTGATTCCCTGGCAATCGCCATCGGAACTTCTCATGGTGCTTACAAGTTTACTGCTGCGCAGTGCACCAGAAACGCAGACGGCATCCTTGTTCCCCCGCCGCTTCGTTTTGATGTGCTTGAGGAGTGCATCAAGAGACTTCCCGGATTCCCTATCGTTCTGCACGGATCTTCTTCCGTTCCCCAGGAATTCGTAAAGATGGTAAATCAGTACGGCGGAAATATGCCGGATGCAGTAGGTATTCCGGAAGAGCAGCTGCGTGAGGCTGCTAAGCTTGCAGTCTGCAAGATCAACATCGACTCCGATATCCGTCTTGCAATGACCGGAAACATCCGTAAGTACTTCGCAGAGCATCCGGATCACTTCGATCCCCGTCAGTACTTAAAGCCCGCTCGTCAGGCTGTTAAGGACATGGTTGCTCACAAGATCATCAACGTACTCGGATCTGACGGAAAGGCTTGATCGTAAGAACGATCATTCGCATTAGAGCAATAGGAAAGGCCCGCACTTATGTGCGGGTCTTTTTTTCATGAAGATAAAGCAGAAAGACAAGGCTGAACAACAAAACAAATAAAAAGGACCGCCTGCTCAGGTGGTCCTTTAAGAGGGGATTTAGTATGTTACTTTGTTTTTGGGAGGAACCGGGTGAAATGGTTTTCACCCGGCATCTTATGAAAAAGTGTTATTAACGATTAACGCTTGCTATGGTTAAAATATAGCAAGCGTTAATGTACAAACAATGTTATGTTAATTAAGAATTGTTAAATTATATGTTAACAAGATATGAACGACTCAGACCTTTTCCGGTTCCGGGTAATCGGTTCCGAAGGTGTCCACCGCCATAGAAGCGATCTTCTGCACTTCCAGGGGACGATCGGAATAGTCCGTGGGCGTCTCTGCGATCTTATTTACAAATTCAAGTCCTTCCGTTACTTTTCCGAAAGCAGCATAGGAGCCGTCCAGGTGGGGGGAATCCTTATGCATGATGAAGAACTGACTTCCTGCAGAATCGGGATCCATTGCTCTTGCCATGGAAAGCACACCTGCAGTGTGTTTTAAGTCGTTTTTAAAGCCGTTCCGGGAAAACTCTCCCTTAATGGAATAGCCCGGGCCGCCCATGCCGGTTCCGTCGGGGCATCCGCCCTGGATCATAAAACCGCTGATCACACGGTGGAAGATCAGGCCGTTGTAAAAGCCTTTATTGATCAGACTGATAAAGTTGTTAACGGAATTGGGAGCGATCTCGGGATAAAGTTCTGCCTTGATGATATCGCCGTTTTCCATAGTGATCGTTACGATTGGATTTTGTGCCATGTTTTTTCCTCCTGAAAAGATGAAATTAATAGTCATACAAGTACAATAATACCATATTATTTTATAAAAATAACGGAAAAATTTGTGTATACCGAAACCCGTAATTCTGTTATACTTATTAGAGTATGTGGGTTCTGTTTTGGAACACCTTAAAATCTTATTTAAGGGGGACAGTGATATGTCTAAATTTGTGTATAGGTTTGAAGAAGGAAATGCGAACATGCGTGAACTGCTCGGCGGAAAAGGAGCCAATCTTGCCGAGATGACCAACCTGGGGTTGCCGATCCCGCAGGGATTTACGGTGACAACGGAGGCCTGCACGGATTACTACCGGCAGGGCAAGACGATCTCGGAGGAGATCCGCAAACAGATTTTTGATGAGATCGCTGTACTGGAGGGTAAACAGGAAAAGAAATTCGGAGATACGGAAAATCCCCTGCTGGTATCCGTAAGATCCGGTGCGAGAGCATCCATGCCGGGCATGATGGATACCATTTTGAATCTGGGACTGAATGACATCTCCGTAGAAGGGTTTGCAAAGAAAACAAACAATCCCCGTTTTGCTTATGATTCCTACCGTCGTTTTATCCAGATGTTTTCCGATGTGGTTATGGAAGTGCCAAAGTCCCTGTTTGAGCGGGTTCTGGATGAGATCAAAGAAGCCAAGGGCGTAAAGTACGATATGGAGCTGACGGCTGAGGATCTGAAGGAAGTTATTGCAAAATTCAAAGGGATCTACAAAGAAAAAATGGGTGAGGAGTTCCCCCAGGATCCCAAGGTACAGCTGATGGAGGCAGTAAAAGCCGTATTCCGTTCCTGGGATAATGAGCGAGCCATTGTATACCGTCGCATGAATGATATTCCCGGTGACTGGGGAACCGCTGTTAACGTACAGTCCATGGTATTCGGAAATATGGGCAATACCTCCGGAACAGGTGTAGCCTTTACCAGAAATCCTTCCACCGGAGAAAAGGGTATCTACGGAGAATACCTGATCAATGCCCAGGGCGAAGACGTGGTGGCAGGTATCCGTACGCCCCAGCCCATTACCAAGCTGGAAGAGGATCTTCCCGAATGCTTTGCCAAATTCATGGAGATCGCCGGCAAACTGGAAGAGCATTACAAAGATATGCAGGATATGGAATTTACCATTGAGGAAGGCAAGCTCTACTTCCTGCAGACAAGAAACGGAAAGAGAACCGCACAGGCAGCCATCCGTATTGCCTGTGATCTGGTAGACGAAGGAAAGATCACGGAGGAAGAAGCAGTCTGCAGGATCGAAGCTAAATCCTTAGACCAGCTGCTGCATCCCACCTTTGATCCCGAAGCGCTGAAAAACGGCGAGTGCATCGGACAGGCCCTGCCCGCATCTCCCGGAGCTGCTGCAGGAAAAGTATACTTTACCGCAGAAGATGCGAAAAATGCCCATGAAACATTGGGAGAGCGAACCATCCTTGTTCGTCTTGAGACCTCGCCCGAGGATATCGAAGGCATGCATGCATCCGAAGGCGTTCTGACGGTCCGCGGCGGTATGACCAGCCATGCAGCCGTTGTTGCCAGAGGCATGGGAACCTGCTGCGTATCAGGCTGCGGAGACATCTCCATCAATGAAGAAGAAAAAGTATTCGAGCTTGGCGGAAAGACCATTCACCAGGGTGATTATATTTCCCTTGACGGCTCCACCGGAAAGATCTACTACGGTGATATCAAAACCGTGGAAGCCAGCGTTTCCGGCAACTTCGGACGCATCATGGAGTGGGCTGATAAATTCAGAAGACTGCAGGTTCGTACCAATGCGGATACCGCTCTGGATGCAGCCAATGCAGTACGCTACGGCGCAGAGGGCATCGGCCTTTGCCGTACAGAGCATATGTTCTTTAACCCCGACAGGATCCCCAAGATCCGTCAGATGATCCTTTCACAGACCGTTGAGCAGAGAGAAAAGGCGCTTAATGCACTGATCCCTTTCCAGAAGGGCGATTTCAAGGCACTGTACGAAACCATGGAAGGAAGACCTGTCACCATCCGTTTCTTAGATCCGCCGCTGCATGAGTTTGTTCCTACGGATCCGGCAGACATCGACGAGCTTGCCGTACAGATGATGATGACCGCAGAGCAGGTACAGGAGATCTGCGACTCCCTTCACGAGTTTAACCCCATGATGGGCCACAGAGGCTGTCGTCTTGCGGTAACCTATCCCGAGATCGCAAAGATGCAGACCAGAGCCGTTATGGAAGCAGCCATTGAAGTAAAGGCAGAAAAAGGCTATGACATCGTACCCGAGATCATGATCCCGCTGGTAGGTGAGAAAAAAGAACTGAAGTATGTTAAGGATGTAGTGGTTGAGACAGCGGAGCTTGTAAAGAAAGAGAAAAACTCCGATATCGCATATCACATCGGTACCATGATCGAGATCCCCAGAGCCGCCCTGCTCGCAGACGAGATCGCACAGGAAGCAGAGTTCTTCTCCTTCGGTACCAATGACCTGACCCAGATGACCTTCGGATTTTCCCGTGATGATGCGGGCAAGTTCCTGGATGATTACTACAAGAAAAAAATCTATGAGTCCGATCCCTTTGCAAGACTGGACCAAAACGGCGTAGGACAGCTGGTAGCCATGGCAGCCAAGAAAGGACGCAGAGTTCGTCCCGATCTGAAGCTGGGTATCTGCGGCGAGCACGGCGGAGATCCTTCTTCCGTTGAGTTCTGCCATAAGATCGGCCTGACCTATGTTTCCTGTTCACCTTTCCGTGTACCCATTGCCAGACTGGCAGCGGCACAGGCAGCCATCAATGAGAAAAATGCAGGCAAAGTCCTGGTTGATGATGAAACAAAGGAAATGCTCAAGGATGCTGCCGAGAAAGCACAGGTACTTGCAAAAGACCTGGCCGAAGCAGGAGCAGAAGCAGCAAAAGCGGGTCTTGCGGGATTAAAGGCAGGGATCGAAGAAGCAAAGCGTGCATTTAACGCAGGCAAATAAGAAACAAAAAGGAGTCATTCATGATCTTTCGTTGTAAAAGCTGCGGCGGCAATACCGTATATTCCCCGGAGCGAAAAAAGATGTATTGTCCCTATTGCGACGGGGAGGATACACAGGAACAGGTTCCTTCCGAGGGCATGTTCAACTGTCCCGCCTGCGGCGGTGAGCTGAAGATCGGTGATTATAACGCCGCCCTTCGCTGTGAATATTGCGATTCCTATGTGATCGTAGAGGAACGTACAACGGGCAAGTATGAGCCAAAGCTCATACTGCCCTTTATCAAGAGTCATAAGGAAGCCGAAGAGATCCTGAAAAATGAATTCGGCAAGCAGCGATTTTTGCCGGATGATTTTTTATCCGATGCCAAACTGTCGGGAATGGAAGGGATGTATGTTCCCTTTTTCCTCTATGATTTTGATGTACGTTATACCATTTCCGCCACGGGCCATAAGGTGCGCACCTGGACCAGCGGCAATTATCAGTATACGGAAGACAGCCTCTATCAGGTGGAGCGCAGCATCATCGTTCCCATCGAAAAGATGCCTGCGGATGCTTCCTACGAAAAGCCCGATGAGATCATGGACCTGATGGAGCCTTATGACTATTCCCAGATGGAATCTTTTGATCCCAAATTTCTCTCCGGATTTCTGGCAGAGCAATATAACATGGAGAGCGAAGAACTGCTTCCGAGAGTGCAGATCAAAGGAAGGGATGACGCCAAGAGCATTACGGAAAAAACCATCACCGGCTATACATCCATGACGAACAGAGTGGATCAGAGCAGCTTCAGACAAAGGGAAACAACCTATGCCATGCTGCCGGTATGGACCTACTTTTATAAATACAAGGATAAAACCCTTCCCTTTTACATCAACGGACAAACCGGAAAACTGGTAGGTCAGCCGCCGATCTCTGGCCTGAAAGTACTGATCTACTCAGGCACGGTATTTGCCGGCATGATCGCTCTTCTGAGCATGTGGAATATACTGCTGGGCATGCTGTAAGCGCCCCGCTGACGATAACCGGAGAAAAACATGAAACTGTATCTGAAATCATTCAAACTGTTTTTTCTGCTGCTTTTGGCAGCACTGATCGCCACCATTTGTGTGGCAGTGTACCGCTCCTCCAATCCGAAGAAGGAAATTGTTCGCACCAATAGCGAATGCCTGACGGAGGAACGAGTATTTGACTATGCCGACCTGCTTTCCGATGCCCAGGAAAACGCCCTCAGGGATTATATCAGCAGCTGTGAAAAAAAGACCTCCTGCGATATCGTCCTGGTCACTCTGAATGAGAACATCGGAACCGATTGGAATTCGGTGCGGGACTGGGCGGACGACTTTTACGACCAGAACAAATTCGGCTATAACAAACCCTGCGGGGACGGCGTTTTGCTTTTGGACAACTGGTACTCCTTCGGCGACTATAAGGGAGATACCTGGCTGTCCACCTGCGGAAAAGCGGAATCAGCTTATTCATCAAGTGACATTGATTCCCTTTTGGATGATGTATGTGAGAACGTAAATGAGAATCCTTATGAGGCATATCACACCTACGTGAAACTCGTTACGGATCATATGAAACCCACCACGGAAAAACTGCGGATTCCCTGGCCTCTGCTTTTGGGGATTTCGCTGATCATCTCAGGGTTTTACTTTGTGATCAACTATTTCCACGCGGATGCAAAGGATACCACCACGGCCATGACCTATGTGGCCGCTGCGGGCCCCGAGATCGAAAAACGGACGGATACCTTTGTGACCAAAACCGTGCATAAACGAAAGATCGAAACCGATTCCGGAGGCGGAGGCGGCGGACATCATATTTCCTCCGGCGGTATTTCCCACGGAGGCGGCGGACATCATCACTGATGCCTCCGAAATATAAAATGAAAAATAGAGAATTAAGAAGGAGCAGGACATGTTTTTATCGAAAATGAGTCACGGTGCGCTGGCTGCTAGCAAAGGACTCAGGATCATGATTGTAGGCTGCGGCAAGGTAGGATGTACCCTTGTAGAGCAGCTGAGTAAAGAAGGTCACGACATCACCGTGATCGATTCCAATGCAACCATTATTCAGAACGTAACCAATACCTATGACATCATGGGAATGGTGGGAAACGGAGCAAGCTACAGCGTACAGATCGAAGCGGGGATCGCAGAGACGGATCTGTTTATCGCCGTTACCGGTTCGGATGAGCTGAACCTTTTGTGCTGTACGGTGGCAAAACAGGTGGCAGACTGCCCGGCCATTGCCAGAGTCAGAACCCCGGATTACAGTAAAGAATCCGCTTATCTTCGTGAGAAACTGGGACTTGCCATGATCATCAATCCGGAGCTGGAAACGGCGCTGGAAGCCTGCAGGATCCTGTTGCTGCCCTCCGCTCTTGAAGTGGGATCCTTTGCCCATGGTCAGGCGGAACTGGTAAAATTTAAGATTCCGGAAGGCCATAAGCTGGACGGCATGTCTTTGATGGAACTGAATCAGAATATTGAATCCAATCTCCTGGTTTGCGTGGTGGAACGGGAAGGCAATGTTACCATTCCTTCCGGTCAGTTTACGCTACAGCAGGGAGATCTGATCACCTTTGTTTCCACACCGAAGATCGCCAAGTCCTTCCTGTCCAAGATCGGATTTAACATCCGTCAGGTAAAAAGTGCCATGATCGTAGGCGGCGGCCGCGCGGCATTTTATCTGGCAGACCAGCTTCTGAAAAACGGAATTAACGTACGGATCATAGAGCGTGACAAGCAGCGCTGCGAAGAACTTAGTATCCTGCTTCCCAAAGCCATCATCATCAACGGCGACGGCAGCGATGAAGAGCTTTTGCGGGAGGAAGGCATTGACAGCGTGGAAGCGTTTATACCGCTTACGGGGATCGATGAAGAGAATATCATTCTGACCCTGTTTGCAAGACAGTTTTCCGATGCGAAAGTCATTACCAAGATCAACCGGATCGGCTTTAAGAGTGTCATCGGAAAACTGGATCTGGGCAGTACGCTGTTTCCCAAGTACATTACTTCGGAAGCCATCATAGCGTATGTCCGTGCCATGTCCAATACCATCGGACGCAACAATATCCGCACCCTGTACAACCTTGTGGACAGAAAAGCGGAAGCCATTGAATTTGAGATAGAAGAAGAGTCGGCGGTGACAGGCGTACCCCTTATGGATCTGTCATTGAAATCCAGTCTCCTTGTAACCTGTATCAACCGCGGCGGAAAGATCATCATCCCCAGCGGTACCGATGAGATCCGGGTGGGAGATACGGTAATCGTTGTAACGGCACACACCGGCTTTAATGATATTCTGGATATCTTAGCATAATGTAACTGATCGGAGAAACGAAAAAATGAATCGACCCATGATTCGATATGTATTGGGAAGTGTGCTTAAGATCGAGGCACTTCTTTTGATGCTCCCGTTTCTGGTGGGTATCATATATCACGAAACACAGGCAGTATACTATGTGGCAAACGCCACCCTTTGCGGATTGTTCGGTTTGCTTATGACCTATAAAAAACCTGCCAGCAATGTATTTTACTTAAAAGAAGGATGCCTGACAACAGGACTTTCCTGGATCCTTTTATCCCTGTTCGGCGCGCTTCCTTTTTTTGCAACGGGAGAGATACCGTCCTATGTGGACGCCCTCTTTGAGACTATTTCGGGATTTACCACCACAGGAGCATCCATCCTTACGGATGTGGAAGCCTTAAGCCATGCGTCCCTGTTTTGGAGATCCTTTACCCACTGGATCGGCGGCATGGGAGTGCTGGTATTTCTGCTGGCCGTTGTGCCCATGAGCGGAGGCGGCAGCATGAACCTGATGCGTGCCGAGAGCCCGGGCCCCTCTGTGGGCAAACTGGTCCCGAAGATCAAGACGACAGCCAGGATCCTTTATGTGATCTATTTTTCCATGACGGTGTTAGAGATCGTACTTTTGCTGATCTTCGGGATGCCGGTTTTTGATGCTCTTACCCTTTCTTTCGGAACCGCAGGTACCGGAGGATTCGGCGTGCTGAACAGCTCGGTGGGTAGCTACTCCGTCTGGCATAAATGGATCATCACGGTATTTATGATCCTCTTCGGAGTGAACTTCAACTTTTATTACTTCCTGCTTTATAAGCAGGTGAAAAAAGGATTTATGATGGAGGAAGTCAGGTGGTACTTTATCATTATCCTTTCCTCTATAGCAATCATTTTCTGGAATATAAAATGCCTGTATCCCAGTGCCTTCGAGGCGTTGACGCATGCGGCTTTTCAGGTGGGATCCATTATTACCACAACAGGCTTTTCCACCACGGATTTTGATGCCTGGCCCGAGCTTTCAAGAACCATTCTGGTGCTCCTGATGTTTATCGGAGCATGTGCCGGCAGTACAGGCGGCGGTATGAAAGTATCCCGCGGCGTCATTGCCGTAAAGACATTAAAAAAAGAGATCCTCTCTTACATCCATCCGAAGAGCGTGAAAAAGATCCGTTACGAGGATAAGCCCATCGAGCATGATGTGCTTCGCTCCCTGAACGTGTATATCATTACATATATCTTTATTTTCGCCATATCGGTTCTGCTTCTTGCACTGGATGAACAGGACTCAGTCACCAATTTTACGGCGGTGGCAGCCACCTTTAACAACATCGGACCGGGACTTTCTTTGGTTGGTCCCACCGGAAACTTTTCTTTTTTCTCGGCGCCGGCAAAAGTACTGCTTATGGTAGATATGCTGGCAGGAAGACTGGAGCTGTTCCCCATGCTTCTGATCCTGCAACCGGCCATCTGGAAGGAATTTTTTACAAAAAGACAGGAAGAGTAAGCCTGTGAAACAAAATGAGGGTAATTTGATGCAGCTGATGTAACGGAGACCAAAAGGAGAATTGCCCATGTACGAAATCGGAGATTATGTTGTCAGTGCAAATGAAGGCGTGTGTCAGGTAAAAGAAGTAGTTGAAATGAGAATGCCCGGTGGCAGAGAAGGGAAGAAATGCTATGCCATCGAACCGGCCCAGTCTGTTACGGGAAGAGGCACGAGACTGTATATACCCGTGGAAAGCGACCAGCATCAGGTGCGCCCTGTTATGACAAAAAAGGAAGCCAATGCGCTGATCAAACGGATCGGGAAGATAGAGGAAACGACCATCGAAGTGGAAAAGCAAAGAGAGCAGATCTATAAAGAAGCGATCTTCAGCTGTGACCCTGAACGGCTGGTAAGCATTTTGAAAACGCTGCATAGAAGAAGTGAGCAGCGGGCAGCGGAAGGGAAGAAAAACACAACCGTAGATGAACGATATTATCGGCTCGCGGAGAAAAACCTTCATTCGGAGCTTGCTTTTGCTCTTCAGAAGGATATGGATAAAATCCGGGAGATGATCATGAAACAGGTGGAAGACATCTGAGAAGTGCAGAAATGAAACAGAACAAAGGAGTATGAGGAAATATGAGTATTTATCTGGTAGATTATGAAAACACCGGTATTAAAGGAGTTAAGGGCATTGAGCGCCTGAGTGAAGAAGATAAACTGGTGATCTTTTACGGACCCAAGACGGGGTCCGTTCCTTTTGAGGATCTGGTAAAGATCACGGCCACCAGAGCAAAGCTGGAGTTTATCCGTACCATGAAAACGGCTAAGAATTATCTGGACTTTCAGCTGGTAACCTATGTAGGTTATCTGGTAGCGAAGGATCCTTCGCAGGAATATTTTGTGATCAGTAAAGACAGCGGCTTTGATTCGGTGGTGGATTTTTGGAGCGAAAAAAATATCCGGATCAGCCGCTTTATTAATCTTGACCTGGAGAACGCAGAAACAAAGGAAGCGAAGAGCAGTAAGACGGAAAGTAAGAACACAAGAACGCGCGCTGCTTCCAAAACCGGAAAAACAAAAGAAAACAGCACCCGCAGCGATGGGGAAGCAAAAGACCGCCAGGAAAAGAAAAGCGAACATCAAAACAACAACAGAAAACCGCAGAACGGGCAGAATCAGAATAAAACTGCGAAAACGAAAAAACAGGAGTCCGGAAATAACGCACCGGAACAGGAGGCACCTAAGACAGACAATACCAATGCAGTCCCCACTGTCCCGGAATCTGTAAAAAAGAAGATCCGCACAGCTTTTAAGGAAGAGGGGCTGCGCCCCGGCGCCTACAGAAAGCTCTATGCCTGCATGCTGGAAAGCAACGACAAGGCAACCTTTAACACAGCCTTGGTTCACGCCTTCACCCAGGAGATCGGTAATAAATACTATAAACTGGCGCTTCCGGCCTTCTCCGGGTGGAAGTGAAAGAATCGGCGGAATGACCGCCGATTCTTTGCTGAAAACAGGCAAAGAAGCGTCCGCAAAAGGATTTTGCAAACCAGCGGAATTATGGTATTAAAAAGTGGGTTTTTGGGTGATTGGCTAGATGAAAAGAAAATATAAGGGGAACGACATATGAATATAAAAAAGAAAATGAGACAGTTTTTTCTTTTGATGATAATTTGCTTTAGTGCGTTTGTTCCGAAAGATGCATATGCGCAAGCTACAGTTCAAACGCTTTCTGTTGAAGAACAAACCCTAGTGTATGATGGAAAAGTACTTCAGTCTCGGATGGAAGATGGTGAGGGAGGAAGTCTTGTATATGATCCAATAGAAAATACACTGACGATAAACCATTATCATTTTAAAAAAGCGGTTGTTAAGGGTAGATTTATCAATGTGTGTGATATGTCACGGGAAAAGCCGTTTCACATTGTTTTGAATGGAATCTGCACAATGGTAAGAGATGATGATGACCGGATATATAAAAATACAACGAATAATACAGAGGAAGCTTACTGCATAGATATTGAAGCATGTAAAGCAATAATAGAAGGATCTGGAAAACTATTAGCAAATACTTGTTTGAAAGCAGATGAACTTGAAATCCGTGACTGTGATATGGAGATTTCCGGGAAGTTTGATGGAATCAAATGCAATTCACTTGTTGTGAACAATGCTAACTTAATGATTAAAGTAGATGATGGAAGCTACTTTACACAGGCTCCAATTTGGTTGGGACTAAAGGAGGATAATAAAGTTGCCACTGGAGAATTGACAATCATGAATTCTTGCGTAAAAACGAGAATCAAAGGTCCATATGTTCAGCCGGTGATGATAAAAATGGATGATAAATATAAAGTGGGATTACCTTTTGAAGTGGAAAATCTTCATTTTTCTGATGATATGAAGATAACAAATGAACAAGGAGTTCCGTTGCATGTTTGTGCAGTAAATAACACAGGTGGATACTATATTTTTACATCTGATGGTGAGGAAGGATCATTTCTAAATTATGATCATATGGGACATGATCATAACTATGTTGGAAGTGCCTGGTTTATATCTTCAGCTAAACAAAAACAGAATGAAACTATAAAAAAAGTAGAGGATGCTATTGCCTCAATTGGTTCGGTAACCATAGAAAAGGAATCAGCGATTAAAGCAGCACGTTTGGCTTATAACGGATTGGAGGCGTTGGGAGAAAAAGGTGCTTATGCAAAGTCGAAAGTTTGCAATTATCAAGTATTATTGGATGCAGAAACAGGTTTGAATAAACTTAAAGAAGAGAAAGAAAAAGATAAAAAGGGGGCAGAAGAATCCGATCAATCTGATCAAAAGATTTCAGTAGATGGAAAGGATTATACGATTGCAACCCCCATTATCAAGAGTTTAAAAAGCAAGAAGAAATCGATTGCAACGATAACTTATACAAAAGAAGCGGATAGTGACGGCTATCAGATCAGCTATAGTACAAATAAGAAATTTAAAAAATCCAAAACTAAGACAAAGACGATAAAAAATAGTAAAACAAAGAAGAAAACCATCAAAGCTTTGAAATCGGGTAAAAAGTATTATTTCAGAGTCAGGATAATCAAAATAATTGATGGAAAAAAGTATTTTGGGAACTGGAGTAAAGTTAAAAAGGTTAGGATAAAATAAAATATGGTTTTGATATGAGGAGATAGGTGAGGATGCTGAAAAAGAAGTGTTTGAAAAAGGCATTAGCTTTTTTTATAGTATCGGCAACAATGATTGCGACATTTTTGATACAAAAAACAGAAATGTTTGCAGAAGGAGTTGTGGCAACACAAGGAACGTTGATCGTAGAAAATACTTTTATTATGTATGATCATAAGTTGGTTGTTTCCGAATTGAAAGATGGATCAGGGGGAAGTATTTCATATGATAAAGAAACGAATACATTAACACTTGATAATTACCACTTTAATACATTGGGGCCATACGGCGGGTTTATATATGCTTTATATATGTCAGAGAATAAACCTTTTAGAATCGTTTTAAAAGGCTCTAATATAATGAGGGCAAATTCGGAACAACGAAAAGATGAAAAGAATAACGAAGGAATAGATCTTCGAAAGACGTCAGCAGTTATCGAGGGAAACGGAGAGCTGACCAGTAATATGGGCTTTTATACAAGTGAGGAATTGACTATCCGAGATTGTGATTTAATTGTTAATGGATATAGTACCGGAATTGCATGTAATGAAGGAGAGTTGCATCTGGAAAATGCCTACGTACGCCTTTCAACGGAAGAGCCGGCAATGCATGCAGCTGCGTTACGGCCAATGGGAGCGGAAGGAGCTGGCGGAAAGATGTCAATGAAGAACTCTTGCCTACTGGTGGAAGCAAAGGGTGGCAATTTCCAAAGCGTACTTATAAGAATGGATATTCCGAAGGAGTATTTACAATCAGGTGAGGCTTTGTCTAAGCTTCCGGCAGATTATATGGATGATGCGTCAAAACATCTTCAATTGTCTGATGATATAACTGTGACGGACGAGCAAGGAAACAATCTCAATCTTTGTGCGTATCAGTGGATATCATTACCTTGGTATGTGTTCAGTAAAGAAGGAAAAACGCACACGTATGTCACAGAAGATCAAATATCGAGAAGTGTTTACTTCCGATCAATGGCTAAACAGAAACAGATAGATGCAATCAATAAGGCGGTCACGGCTATTGATGCCATCGGAGAGGTGACATTGGAGAAAGAGCCTTTGATCGTTGCAGCGAGAATGGCCTATGGAAGCCTCGATTCATTAGGAGATAAAGCAGCTTATGCCAAGGAGAAAGTGCGCAACTATAATAAACTGACTGATGCGGAAGCTATGCTTCAAAAGCTGAAAGAAGCTGCGGGAAAAGGTGGCACAGAGGAAGAGACGGGAGATAAAGAGGTTCTGGTTAATGGAATAAAATATTTCATAAAGACACCAAAGATAAAAAGCTTGAAAAGCAAGAAAAAATCTTCTGCTACAATCATTTACACGAAAGATATGGAATGTAGCGGCTATCAGATCAGCTATAGTACGAACAAGAAATTCAAGAAGGCTAAAACCAAAACTAAAACGATAAAGAATTGCAAAACGAAGAAGAAATCCATCAAGGCGTTGAAAGCGGGAAAAAGATATTATTTCCGGGTAAGAGCGTTTAAGAAGATAGAAGGAAAGAAATATTACGGTAACTGGAGTAAGGTTAAGAAAGTTAAGATCAAATAAAACAAGCAGATACTATAAATCAGCGGAATGATGATATTATAAAGTGGGTTTTTAGGTGAACTTGTTACAGGATAAGTTCATTTTGCCATGTAAAAGGAGGGGAAAATGCTTTGTATGAGAAAAATAAGTGCTGCAATAGCGTTTTTAATCTTTTTATTATTAACAGGATGCAGTAAATCAAATAAACGTGATGATTTAGAGAATATAGATGTTCATTCAGAACAGGAAATGCTGGATTTCGCGTTGTCATATCTCGATCAGAAATATGATGAGCAATTCGTTATTGATAAATCTTATTATAAGTATAAGCATAAAAATGGCCATGAAGATGCGCCTATGGTTTTAAATGCCAGATTCCATCCCATAGGTGATGACCATTTAGTGGGAGCTTTTTACCTGGAAGAGCCTAATATCATCTCAGATAATTATTCCATCATTATGCATCAGTATGAAGTGGAAGATGTGTTATTTCCGGAATTTGCGAAGCAGGATCTGAGTGCTGTTATATCTATTGATGCTTCACAAATCAGAGGAGATTTAGATAAGGATATTTCTGCCGAAGAAATAATTTATGACGATAGAGTAACAATTCAAGTGTATCAGCCGGTTAACAGAAATGCGGATATGAAAGAAAACCTTCCATTGATCCGGAAATGGCTAGACTATCTATATACTTGCGATTATGAATGGGATTTTGGATTAATTGCTGAAGATGATAATAACTACATCCTTTTTCAAATAAATAAGTCTGATTGTGGATATCAGTCTGCGGATGATTGGTCAGATGAGGAATTGCTATATAGAGCTGAAATTATGGAGGATTTTACAAAAGAATTCAAAGAAAAATACGATAAAACCGGAGAGTAAAATCCTATAAAATACCATTCGTCGCATTTTCTGCATTTTCAAAGCAGGGTATGCTATAATTCTGCTGTCTTGTTAAAAATCATAAAATTATAGGAGCGAATACAACGGCTAAGGAAGAAAGCAAAGCAGCCGAAGAAGCAGCAGAGGTTGCTGCAAGAAAAGCTTCAAAAGCAGCTGAGGCTGCAGAGGAGGCAGCAGGAGCGCAGGATATATTAAATCGAAGGAATGAGATTCTAGGCTGATTTCAAACAATCTAAAAAGAGGTATACAATAATGTCAAAATTTGAAGTTAAACCTGTTAATCTGAAAGTTCAATCTGTAGAGTTGGAACATCATGCAAAACAATTGAATGTCTGTAAAAATGAGATTGAAGAGGTGAAGAATAATCTGGATTCTGCATATGCGGATATGATTCCTGCATTAACAATTCTTGAGGTAACTATCGAAAAAGATAGTAGGAAGGTTGGCACTCTAGCCAATAGTTTAAAAGAAATATCAGAAGAGTACTCGAAAACCGAAAAAAGAATATTTAGGTAAAAGCCATCTAGTTATGATTGGAAAAGCATCTTTTCTTCTGAGGAACAAACAAAAAAGGGGAAATCTGACGAAAAAGAAACAGAGGAAGAAGCTTTTATAAGGACAATGAAAGAACAGTATGGTTTTACTAAAGAGGAGGCAAAACTGCTCGCGGATGCATACACGAAGTTTAGTGATAAATACTCAAAAAAGTCAAGAAAAAAACAGATTAATTTGTTTTTTTCAAATCTAGCATCTTTATATAATGGGTATTCAGGAGATGATAAATCATTTAAGATGATGGGTGATAATCCTGCGACTGATAAAGCGTTGAAATTTTGGGAGAAATTGGGAGTAGATGCAGAGAAGTTAAAGGATGTAATTGAAAATCAACACAGCGCATGTGGGGCTGAGGGGAACAGAGATTTCGCCCATGAATGTGCGATTTATTCGGTAATGGCTAATTCAAATCTGACTAAAGTTGCATCATCGATGCTGGATAATGTTAATGCTCTTGTGAGTTATAAGGGAGATATTTATTCAGGAAGTATGGGGGATGATGATATAAGATCGGACATTGCAGCTTCAAATATATATTATCGTATGCTAAAAAGTAAGAATGGAAGTATTTGGGAAGCGATGAATAACTATAATAAGGGAGTGGCTGATGGAACGATAAACGAGTCGGAGGAATTTTTGAGTCGATATGGAAAAGGTGACACAGCAAAAGGAATGATAAAATTAGAAAAAGAAATGAATCATGAGTCAATTGCAACCAGCGAATTGTCAAAGGATGTCGATAGTGATAAGATTAAAGATTGTAAAGAACGGTTTATCGAACATTTAAAGAATGAACTAGGTGACTAAATCAAAAATTGGAGTCAAATCGATATGAAGCGGAAAAGCATGGCTGTAATCAATGTTATACTTTGGATTTTTGTCATCGTTCCGGTAGTGGAACTGATTGTGCGTTGCACTTTAGCTGCTATTTATGGAACAGAGGATGGATTCGGAATCAATATAACACATTATGGTTTGGATGGATTTAGACATATGTTTTATTTCCTACTGTTTTATGGTTTTTTTTATTTTATTCTATGGGGAATCCTACTGATCGTCGCTATACTGTTTACGATTGTTACAATGAAATGCGCCAAGAAAAGAGAATTATTGGAAAGCTGATTTTTGTCGAGACGGACGGGCTTATCCCTGCGCTCCCGTGAAATTATACCATTGCCTTGGTATAATTTCACGGGAGCGCAGGTTATAAAATGGGTTTTTGGGTGAAAACGAAGCCAGTTACATGTTAAGGACATAAGTAAAAGATGAGGGAGATTATGAACAAAAGAATAGTAACCATCATGAGGAAATGGCCATTTTTTTAGTTCTTTTTCTTTTTTATATTCTTTTGTATTGTTGGAGTAAAAACATTGACAATGACGTTCCCTTCACGCCCTATGCTTTAATGATTCTATTTGCATTGTCCTCTTTGGCGGGACTGATTATGATTTTTATATCAAAAAAGAACTTCGACGGATCGCAGAGACAAAGAAGAAAACTAACCGAAGAGGGAAGCGAAAAAGGCGGAGCAGAAACAGGGAAGATGCAGAGAAAACATGATATACAGACACTTTGAATCGGCGGAAAGACCGCCGATTCTTTGCTGAAAACAGACAAAGATGCATTCGCAAAAG
>JAIKWF010000007.1 GCA_024685005.1 Lachnospiraceae bacterium | reverse complement strand
TTTTTATAATGTCTTTTTTCATATACAGACAAAAAGGAGGGGATGATATGTCTGAAGCAAAAGGGAAAAAAGCACGTCTGAATCTCAAAAAGTCACTCATCATGTTTGCACTGATCCCTTTATCGGTGGGATTGATCACACTTGGCATTGTTTCGGCGGTGATCCTGACCCAAAGTATTGAAGAAAATATAAGGGAAGAGCTGGTGATCGCTTCATCGGGCCTCAAGGAATACTACACCTATGATCTGGAAAACGGTACCAATCTGGTGGATGGATTCTGCGAGTATAATCCCGAGGAATACATTGACAAGATCGCACAGAACACTGGTATCGATCTGACACTTTTCAAAGACAATATTCGGTATATGACCTCCATCAAGGGCTCCGACGGCAAACGAATCGAAGGCACCGAAGCTAGTCCCGAGGTATGGCAGGCTGTCAGCGCGGGTGGCGATTTTTATAATGATAATGTGACCATCAATCAGGTGGGTTACTATGTATACTATCTGCCGATTGAGGCGAACGGAAAAGTAGTCGGCATGGCGTTTTCCGGGAAACCGGCGACCTCCGTCAGACTTGCGGAAAAAGAACTGTACATCATTATCATCGGCCTGGTAGTCGTGCTGGAGACGCTGTTCTTTGTTATGGCGAGGGTGTTATCCAGAATGATCTCAAAGCCGATCAACGAGGTCAAGGAAGGCATCGAGAAGCTTTCCAACGGCACGGTTGAGGTGGAGATCGATCTTGATTCCCGTATTGATGAAACCGCTTCACTGGTGGATTCGGCCAAGAGACTTTCCGAAATCCTGCAAAAGTCCATTTACGGGATCAAGGCATCCGCCGAGACATTGAAGAATTCCGTAGAGACGACCACAAAGCTTGCAAAAGAGTCCTCCGTGGGAACCGAAAGGATCACGGAAGCCATGAACGGACTGGCGAACACCACGGGAACCATGACGAATTCCGTGATGGAGGTCAGTGATAACATCGGTGCCATGGGAGATATGATCGACGGCATCGTTTTAAGTACGGACCGGCTGGGTGAGTCCTCCGCCAAGATGTCCGAAGCCGGAGAGGAAGCTACCAAGTGCATCGAGGAGATGGCTGAAAGCAGCAGACAATCCTCGGTTGCCATCAGCGATATCACGGAAAAGATCCATGCAACGGATGAATCCGTCAAGAAGATCAGTGAAATGGTAGACCTGATCACCGGGATCGCAACCCAGACGAATCTGCTTTCGCTGAATGCCTCCATTGAAGCGGCCAGAGCCGGTGATGCCGGCCGCGGCTTCGGTGTTGTGGCGACGGAGATCAAAACGCTGGCGGAGCAGTCCGGCTCCAGCGCGGAACGGATCCTGTCGGTGGTAAAGGAGATCACCGAACAGTCCGAAGCCTGTGTGACGAAGTCGGAAGAGGTAAGAGCCCTGATAGAAAACGAGCAGAGTACGCTTGCGCTGACAAAGAACAAGTTCGGTATCCTGGAGGAAGAGATCCGCTCTTCCGTATCTGAGATCGCAACGGTTTCGGAAGCTACGGAACAGCTTAATTCGGCAAAAGATGTGATCATACATGCGGTATCCGATCTGTCCACTATGTCACAGGAGACTGCGGCGACCAATCAGGAGGTAACGGCATCGATCACGGCGATCGCCGAGAATGTAAGACAGGTGAGTGAGGACAGTGAGCGCATGAACGAACTGTCCAACGAGCTGAAAGAGTCGGTATCTTATTTCAGATAAGGATACCGCCTATCACTGGGGAAACGAAAATGGCAGCTATCATTTTGGACGGAAGAAGGATCAAGGCCTTTGAAGCACTGCAGACGATCGGCGGGAGCGCCGGAAAGGATAAGGCGTATCTGGATGCCTTATGGGAGGTGCTTTCTCTGGATCAGCAGCTTTTTTCGGAATTTGTTTATTATCTGGAGAACCGCTGCTTCTTTGACGGCATCCGGCAAAACGGCTATGGTCTGACCGATCTGTATTTTTATCTGATGCGCCGATATGAAGTCAGTCATGATGTGGGAAAGAACCTTTCGGACTGTGATAAGGAAAGCCTTGTCCTGGACAGCTTCCAAATGATGGCTGAAATGAAAAAAGATCCCGCTCCGGATTTTTACAAGAGGAGCGGGATCATTTTTTCATATTTATTTGTTGAGAAAAGGTGTTAAATGGTCATATGGACGCGCATCTTATAACAATGTATAATGATGCGTAAAAACAGGGTAAACTGTTTTATGATCTTGAAAGATCTGCGAAAGAATAATGATGCAGCATTTATGATTTGCTAGATCCGAAGTTTAAATGACGCAGGATTACAAGAAGTGTGCCGCATCGGCCCCAAAATATGAAAAAAACTGTGCCGCATCGGCACAAATACAGAGAAGTTGTGCCACATCGGCACAGCTTTTCTTGTTTTAGATCGTTCAGAGATATTTTCAGTTTTTCATTTCTGGTTTCAATATTGAACAGGGTTATAGGGCGGGACGCCTTATTCCGGATGCCGTGGGCAGACGGTTTTTGACTGCACCCTGCAGGCGTATCCTGTTATACAAATCTCTGTTTTTTCTCAGATTTTTCCGTGCACATGAAAACACAGTAAAATAGCGCCTTTCCGGCATTCCGTTACCACGGAAAGCGGAAATATATTTTTGCAAATTTGGGTCCCTTGATTTGCCCGAAATCCGTGGCCACGAAAAGCCTGTGTTTATGCGGGCTGAGTGAATTTCACGGCATGAAAAACGTCGTTTTTGCCGCGCCTGGATTTTTGCCCGTTCCGCACACACGGAAATGTGAAAAATGCAAAATCGTATGCTGGAAATCCTCAAAACATCCACTACTTATTTATTAGGGGAAGTGTAATTCGGATGACAGACGAAAGCGAGGTGAAATCGGATGAGTGAGGAAAGCAGAGGCGTGCCTGTTTGGCGAAAGTATTCACTGAGCATCCAGGAGGCGGCACAATTCTACGGAATCGGTGAAAAGAGACTGAGACAAATTGCTGTCGATCACAGGGGGGCGGACTTCATTTTGGAGATTGGATCACACATCAGGATTAAGAGAAATCAGTTTGAACGCTTTTTGGACGAAACAACGGTTGTGTGATGATCTTTAGTAATGATTCCTCATCCGTTGAAAGAGTTTACAGTTTGCGGTATTATAATAGTGTTGGATAATGACATTGCATCCCAAAACAAGGAGCTCACAGATGATAAAAATGATCATACAAATGAATAATGAGAAATTGCTCCGGGATCCCGAATTCACGGAAGTTCAGATTGATACGGCTCTTAATAAGATCTTTACT
>JAIKWF010000088.1 GCA_024685005.1 Lachnospiraceae bacterium | reverse complement strand
ACTGATAACCTGGAGGAAGCAGTAAAGTATATTAGAGAAAAGGAAAGCTTCCCTTCTTCTGAGAAGAGATCAACTATCCTATTATATCTTGAGAATAGTTCCGATAAGGTGCTGCGGAAATACAAAACTGAACTCATAAAGAACGTGCCATATAGGATCCATTCGCCGTTTCTGGATGAGATTAAAATAGACTCGAAGGAGTGGAATAATCAAGAATTATTAACGCACAAGTTCAAGTTACAGTGTCGATTACTGTATTATTATGATGCATTTTGTTACCTGAACACAATAATCCATATGAATGGGGACTGGGTGCCGTATCTAATCCGGAATAAAGAGATTATTCGTGGATGGTTGCAACTGAATCTGATTCATTATCTCCAAAGGCGGAATCCGAGTGTCCCGGGAATAGCAGAGAAACTGAGTTCGCCTCACGTGAGAGATATTGAACGAGTGAGGAAGTATTGGAAACTTATCATCGAGCTTCGCCCGGATATTACGGACATCTATGGCCACGTCAACCTTGTTGATGAGAAGATTTCTGTGGATCATTTTGTTCCGTGGCAATATGTGGCTCATGATGAATTGTGGAACCTTCATCCGACGACGAAATCAATTAATAGCAGCAAGAGCAATGGCTTGCCTAGATGGGATATGTATTTTGACTCGCTGTGCAAGCTGGAGTATTTATCATATACCCTGTCTAAAACAAATGACAGGGTGGCGGATGAGTTTTCACGGGTTTCGAAGTACCATGTCAATAACGGTGATATTCATAGAGAACTGTACTGCGATGGGCTGACTGAAAGTCAGTTCGGTAGCAGACTTCAAAATGTGATTCGTCCGGTTTATGATGCGGCAAAGAATAACGGATTCAAAGAGTGGATATATGAGGGGACAATATGTCAGTGATTGTGTACAACAAGCTTGTAAGGGATAAGATCCCTGAAATAATCCAACAGGATGGCAAGAAGTGTGAAACAAGAATTCTAAATAACGAAGAATACATTGAGATGCTGGATGCCAAGCTGGATGAGGAAATGGCAGAGTATCATAAAGATCAGAATCTAGAGGAGCTGGCGGATATTCTTGAAGTGGTTTACTCGGTTGCAAAAGCGAGAGGCTACAGTGTTGATGCACTTGAGAACCTTAGGAAGGAAAAGGCAGAGAAGCGCGGCGGGTTTGATGATAAAATCATGCTCCTGTCTGTCTATAGCAATAAGACGGAAGGCTGATCTGGACAGTTCGAACATGCGTTACAGATCGTATGGTGATAAGATACGATCAAATTCATTTGAAGAGGGAAGTTAGGATCATGATTGTTTATGACGGCATCAAAACCGATTTTCTGACAAGCTGTGAGAATGATTCGATCGCCATGGAGATTGAGCAGAACATTCTTCATAAGCTTGGCAGGCATACGCCGGAGAGCGAGTTCCGTTCCTGGGAAAACTCGTTGAATTATATGTACAAAGTTTTGAACGACGCCGAGATTCCGACAGAAGCGGGGATCGCGATCGAGTTTAACATTCCACAGACTTCCAAACGGGTGGATTTCATGATTTCCGGCTATAGCGATGAAGATCAGCCGCAGATGGTGATCGTGGAGCTGAAGCAGTGGGAAAAACTGACGGAAGTCAGGGGAACGGATGCGCTGGTCGAGACTTATACAGGCGGTGCCAATCGCAGAGTGGTCCATCCGTCCTATCAGGCCTGGTCTTATGCGCAGTTGATCCGGGACTATAATTCGGCCGTACAGGATTATCATGTCACGCTTTCTCCCTGTGCCTGTCTGCACAACTATATTCGAGAAAAAGATGATCCGCTGGATGCAGCACAATACGAGGATTATCTGACGGAAGCGCCGGCATACACGAAAGGACAGCTGAAAGAACTCCGGGCATTTATCAAGAAATCCATTCGAAAAGGCGATCGGAAAGAGGTTCTGTATCATGTGGATCACGGAAAGATCCGGCCTTCGAAGAGCCTGCAGAATGCTGTTGTCTCCATGTTGAAGGGCAATCGGGAGTTCCTCATGATTGATGAGCAGAAGGTCGCTTATGAGGAGATTCTGCGTCTTTCGGATCAGTCGCAGAAGGATTGCAAGAAGCGGACCATTATAGTGGAAGGCGGACCCGGAACCGGAAAAAGCGTCATTGCAATCAATCTCCTGGTTGAGCTGACGCAGAGAGGGCAGCT
>JAIKWF010000006.1 GCA_024685005.1 Lachnospiraceae bacterium | reverse complement strand
CATCTTCGAAAAGCTTCGCTTTTCTCGATGTCTCGCTGTCGCGAGATAATTCCTCAAATCCGTTTCAGCGTTTGCATGCAAGCATGCAACGCTTCACGCATTTTCGTCATTGCCTTGCTCGTTACCGTCTCAGGTTATTGGCCGTCTCCATCATACTGTCGGTGGTCTGGATCACTTTGGAGTTCATTTCGTAGGCACGCTGTGCCACGATCATGTTTACCATTTCGTCTGCCACCTGTACATTGGAGCCTTCCAGATAGCCCTGTACCACCCGGCTTTTCAGAAGACCGTTGGTGGTGGATTCATTCATGGCCCGGCCGCTGGCATCGGTGACGGAATAAAGGCTGTTATCATTTTTATGAAGGCCCGAAGGATTCTGGAACTGATGCACGCCGATGGTCATTCCCAGGGATTTCACATTGCCGGTGGCATCGGGATATCCCACGGTACCGTCTGCAGTGATCTCGATCCTGCTGGCAGCGACTTTTGTTCCATCCGCACGATTTACGGGAATGGTGATCTTCTGCCCTGTGGAGCTGAGCACCGGAAGACCGTCGGAGGTTGTCAGCGTCAGTGCATCCGCACCGTTTACTTTATCCGTAGCCCAGATAAAGTTTCCGTTTCGGGTATACATCTTTTCCCCGGTCTCCGTCTGCACCTCAAAAAAGCCGGAACCTTCCAGCGCATAGGCGGAAGAGGAGGATGCCTCCAAAAGACTTCCCTGCCGGAAGATGGCATTGATGGAAGACTGTCTTACGCCAAGTCCCACCTGGGATCCAATGGGTTTGTTGGCACCGTTGGCAGTGGTTGTCTTTGTCTGCAGGTTCTGATACAGAAGGGTCTTAAACTCAGCCACTTCTGTCTTATATCCTGTTGTATTGACATTGGATAAATTGTTTGCGATGGTATCCAGATTGGTTTGTTGTGCATGCATTCCGGTTGCAGCTGACCATAAACTTCTTACCATGTGATCTCCTCCTTATCAGAAAACAGCATCACTGCCTGATCATCCGTTTAACTTGCCAAGCTGATTGGATGCGATATCCAGGGATCCGTCTATTGTCTGAACGACTTTCTGATTCGCTTCGTAGGCCCTTGAAATGGAAATCAGTTCCACCATCTCACTGACCACCGTTACATTCGACTGTTCCAGATAACCCGAAAAGATTTTGCAATCAGGCTGCTTCATCGAATAACCGTCCACGGGCTGATAGAAATTTTCTCCGAAATGCTCCAGATAATTGTAGTCCTGAAAATCCACCACCCGGATCTTCGCCAGGGTTCTGTCTTCCTGGATCACATTCCCCTGCTGATCGATGAAGGTCTGGGCAAGGGGATTGATGCGGATGTGCTTTCCGTTGGTGTCCAGCACATAGTCTCCGTCCTTGGTCACCAGATCCCCGTCTTTATTCAGCGTAAAAGATCCGTCTCTTGTATATTTGGTGGAAGTTTCCCCGGCCTTATTGGTATATTCGATGGCAAAGAATCCATCTCCGCCAATGGCCAGGTCAAATGTATTGTCTGTTACGTGAAAAGAGCCCTGGGAATAGTCTGTATAGCTTTCACCGATCTTAACGCCGAGATTCATCTTGCCAATGCCGGCAGCACGCCATCCGTCGGTGGTATCCTTGATCCGGTAAGCCAGAACGTCTTTAAAAGCCTGACTGGTGGATCCTTCTTTTTTAAAGCCAACAGTGGCTGAGTTAGCCATGTTGTTGGACAGGATATCCATGCGATTCTGCTGATGACGCATTCCTGTATAAGCGGTATAAAGACCTTTTACCATAGAGCTCCTCCGTTGTGAAATCTCTGTTTGATCAGATCTCTTCGCGATAGCCTGCCAGGAATTCCACGTACTTACCGGTTCCGATGGCCACGCAGGTCATGGGATCCTCTGCTGTCATGGTATTGATACCGGTTTTTGCATGGATCAGATCCTCAAGTCCCGCAAGAAGAGATCCGCCTCCCGTAAGCACGATGCCCCGGTCTGCGATATCCGCTGCCAGTTCCGGCGGCGTCTTTTCCAAAACGCTGTGAATGGTATCAATGATCTGGCTGGTTGCCTCCCGAAGAGCTTCTTCCATCTCTTCGCTGGTTACTTCTACTGTTCTGGGAAGACCCGTTACCAGGTTTCTTCCTCTTACTTCCGCTACGTCAACTTCCACGCTCTTATAAGCGCTTCCGATCTTGATCTTCAGATCTTCCGCGGTTCTCTCACCGATCAGAAGATTGTGTTTCTTTCTCATGTACCGGACGATGGCTTCATCAAAATCATCTCCCGCGATCTTAATGGAAGCACTCACTACCGTACCTCCCAAAGAGATCACCGCGATATCCGAAGTACCGCCGCCGATATCAACGATCATATTTCCGCAGGGCTTGCTGATGTCAATGCCTGCTCCGATGGCGGCTGCAATAGGCTCCTCGATAATGGAAACCTCTCTTGCTCCTGCCTGATAGGTTGCATCCTCAACCGCTTTTTTCTCTACTTCCGTTACACCACTGGGTACGCAAACGGCGATTCGCGGTTTCCGGAAGGATTTTCTTCCAAGTGCCTTCTGGATGAAATACTTCATCATCTTCTCGGTTACGCTGTAGTCGGAAATAACGCCCTGTCTTAAGGGTCTGACCGCTACGATATTACCCGGTGTTCTTCCAAGCATCAGACGCGCATCTTCTCCGATGGCTTTGATCTTATTGGTATCTCTGTCAAAAGCAACCACGCTGGGCTCTTTGAGTACAACTCCCTTTCCTCTGATGTAGACCAGGATACTCGCGGTCCCCAAATCAATTCCGATATCTGTAAATTGCATGTTAAAGCCCCTTTCCAAACAAATCTGTCTCAAAGGTGTCTGCTGTATTTCAGACACACAGAATTATTATAGCGCAACGCCCTCTCATTTTCAAAGGGTTTTACCGGATAATCGGAAATTTCTGTTTTTCCACGAAATCTTGTATAAAACGACATAAACGCATCAATATTTGGGGATGATCCCTTCCCTATCGATGCGTCCATGCGTGATATACTGTTTGGGTTATATAGTATATCGGCTTATTTTTTCTTTTCTGAAGTTTTTCTCTTGCTTTTCCCCGGCAATATTTTTTTCAGGTACATTCCGGTGTAGGATTTGGCATTCTTCGCCACCTGTTCGGGAGTACCTTTTGCAATGACCGTGCCGCCTCCTTCTCCCCCTTCGGGACCGATATCTATGATATAGTCAGCGGTTTTGATCACGTCCAGATTGTGCTCAATGACCAGAACGGAATTGCCGCTTTCCGTAAGGCGTTTTAAGATCTCCACCAGCTTTCTTACATCTTCAAAATGCAGTCCCGTCGTAGGCTCGTCCAGAATATAGATCGTCCGGCCGGTGCTCTTTTTGGAAAGCTCCGTCGCCAGCTTCACCCGTTGGGCTTCTCCCCCTGATAAAGTGGTGGAGGGCTGTCCCAGCTTGATATAGGAAAGACCCACATCATACATGGTTTTGATCTTATTATGGATCCTGGGAAGATGGGAAAAGAAAGGCAGTGCTTCTTCCACGGTCATATCCAGCACATCCGCAATGCTCTTTCCTTTGTAGCGTACCTCCAGAGTCTCCCGGTTATACCGCTTGCCGCCGCAGACTTCACAGGGTACGTATACGTCGGGAAGGAAATGCATTTCGATCTTGATGATACCGTCTCCGGAACAGGCCTCGCAGCGGCCGCCCTTTACATTAAAGGAAAATCTGCCCTTCTTATAGCCTTTGGCCTTGGCATCCGGCGTGGTGGCAAACAGATCCCTGATATCATCGAAGAGACCCGTATAGGTGGCCGGATTGGAACGGGGCGTACGTCCGATGGGGGACTGGTCGATATCAATGACCTTATCCAGCTGACGGATCCCTTCGATCTTTTTATGTTTTCCGGGAATGGTCAGCGCCCGGTTCAGTTCCTTTGCCAGCTTTTTATAAACGATCTCATTCACCAGGGAGGACTTGCCGGAACCGGACACGCCGGTGACACAGGTCATAACGCCCAGCGGGATCTCCACGTCAATATTTTTCAGATTGTTCTCGCAGGCGCCGATCACCTTCAAAAAGCCGGTGGGTTCTTTTCTTTCCTCCGGCACGCAGATCATTTTTCTGCCCGCCAGATAATCCCCGGTGATGGATCCTTTGGTGTTCATGATATCTTCCGCTGTTCCTTCGGCGATGACCTCTCCGCCTTCGGACCCGGCCCCGGGACCGATGTCCACGATCCAGTCCGCCTGTCGCATGGTATCTTCATCGTGCTCCACCACAAGCAGGGTGTTGCCCAGATCCCGCAGATCCTTCAGCGCCTGGAGGAGTTTGTCATTATCCCTTTGATGCAGTCCGATGCTGGGCTCGTCCAGAATATAGCACACTCCCACAAGGCCCGATCCGATCTGGGTTGCCAGACGGATCCGCTGGGCCTCTCCGCCGGACAGGGTTCCCGTGGCCCGTGAAAGGGAAAGGTATCCCAGCCCCACACCGTTTAAAAATCCCACGCGGCTTCGGATCTCTTTGATGATCTGATATCCGATAAGCTCCTGCTGTTTGGTCAGCCGGAGGTTTTCCAAAAAAGCCCCCAGATCCAGAATGGACATATCCGTGATCTGATAGATGTTTTTATCTGCCACCGTCACTGCCAGGGACTCTTTTTTCAGACGCATGCCGCCACACTCCTCACAGGGGGTGATGGACATAAATTTTTCGTATTCCGCTTTTTGATTCTCGGAAAATGTCTCCCGGTAGCGGCGCTGTTCATTGCGGATCAGTCCCTCAAAGGCCACGGGATAAACACCCTTTCCCCGCTGTCCTTCGTAAACCACATCCACTTCTTCGCCGCCTGTTCCGTACAGGATGATATTCCTGATCTTCTCGGGATAATCCTGAAACGGCGTATCCAGATCAAATTTATATTTTTTGCAGAGGGCCTGCATCACCGCGTTGGTAAAGCTGGTACTTTTATTTACGCTCTGCCAGCCCATGGCAACAATGGCACCTTCGTTGATGGACAGACTCTCATCCGGGATCATAAGCTGAACGGAAAACTCCATCTTGTACCCAAGGCCCGCACAAACAGGGCAGGCTCCAAAGGGGTTGTTAAATGAAAAACTCCTGGGCTCGATCTCCGGAATACTGATGCCGCAATCCGGACAGGAAAAGCTCTGGGAAAAGGTGATCTCCTGATCCCCGATCACATCAATGACCACCAGACCGTCCGTCAAAGACATGGCATTTTCCAAAGAGTCCGTCAGTCTGCTCTCAATGCCTTCCCGTACGATCAGTCTGTCGATGATGATCTCAATGGAATGCTTGATATTTTTGTCCAGGATGATATCTTCGGAAAGCTCATACATGTTCCCGTCCACCCGGACTCTCACATAGCCGCTTCGCTTTGCCCGCTCCAGAACCTTTTCGTGACGACCCTTCTTGCCTCTGACAACAGGGGCCAGGATCTGGATCCTGCTGCCCTCCGGCAGCGCCTTGATCCGGTCTGTCATCTGATCCACCGTCTGTTTCTCGATGACTTTACCGCACTGCGGACAGTGGGGCGTTCCGATCCTTGCATAAAGCAGGCGGAAATAATCATAGATCTCCGTCACCGTTCCCACTGTGGATCTGGGATTGCGGTTTGTGGATTTCTGATCGATGGAGATGGCCGGTGAAAGGCCTTCGATCTTTTCCACATTGGGTTTTTCCATCTGTCCCAGGAACTGTCTTGCATAGGAGGACAGGGATTCCATGTATCTGCGCTGACCTTCTGCATAAATGGTATCAAAGGCAAGGGATGACTTCCCCGATCCGGAAAGCCCTGTCAGTACCACCAGTTTGTTTCTCGGTATTTCCAGATCGATATTTTTCAGGTTATGCTCCCTGGCACCTCTGATCCGGATCACTTCTTTTTTCTCGCTCATGTTCTATTCCTTCCGACTGTTTGTCCGGATCACAGATCCAGCAGTTGTTTCTTCATTTCCTTCATCTGATCCCGCAAAACGGCAGCCTGCTCGAAGTCCAGCTCGGCCGCTGCTTTCTTCATGCGGCGATCAATCTTTTCAATCTCTTTTTTCAGCTCCGCAGCATCCATAGATTCAATATCTTTTTCCATCTGTATCTGCTTCGGATCCACCTTCTTTGTAATGGCGATCAGATCTCTGACATCCTTTTTCACCGACGTGGGTGTGATATGATGTTCCTCATTATATGCGATCTGGATCCGGCGCCTTCGCTCCGTTTCGTCAATGGCTGCCCGCATGGAATCCGTAATGGTATCCGCATACATGATCACATGTCCCTTCACATTCCGGGCCGCCCGGCCGATGGTCTGGATCAGGGATGTGTGGGACCGCAGGAACCCTTCCTTATCCGCATCCAGGATCGCCACAAGAGAGATCTCGGGAATATCCAGGCCTTCCCTGAGAAGGTTGATCCCCACCAGTACGTCAAATACATCCAGACGCATATCCCTTATGATCTCCGCCCGCTCCAGGGTATCGATATCCGAATGCAGGTATTTTACCCGGATCCCGGCTTCCCGCAGATACTCCGTCAGATCCTCCGCCATACGCTTGGTCAGTGTCGTGATCAGTACCTTGCTTTGACTTGCTACTTCCTTTTTGATCTCCCCCAGCAGATCATCGATCTGTCCTTCTACAGGTCTTACGAAAACCTCAGGATCCAAAAGACCCGTAGGCCGGATCACCTGCTCGGCACGAAGAAGCTCATGCTCGCTTTCATATTCTGCCGGTGTCGCGGAAACAAACAAAAGCTGATCGATCCGTTCTTCGAATTCCGTAAAGTTCAGCGGTCTGTTATCCATGGCGGAGGGCAGGCGGAAGCCGTAGTCAACCAGCGTGCTTTTTCTGGATCTGTCCCCATGATACATGGCCCGGATCTGGGGCACCGTCATATGGGACTCGTCAATAATGATCAGAAAATCTCCCTTGAAATAATCCAGCAGCGTCTGCTGGGGCTGTCCCGGCAGCGTGCCGTTTAAGTGACGGGAATAATTCTCGATGCCGGAACAGAACCCCGTTTCCATCAGCATCTCCACATCAAAATTCGTTCTCTCGGAAATCCGCTGGGCTTCCAACAGCTTGTCTTCGCCCTTGAAATATTTCACCTGTCCTTCCAGCTCCTCTGTGATAGCCTGACAGGCCCGGGTGATCTTTTCCCTTGGGACCACATAATGGGAGGCAGGAAAAATGGAGGCATGCTCCAATGTTGCCTTCACATTACCGGTCAAAGGATCCACTTCCGTAATGCGATCGATCTCATCCCCGAAAAACTCCACCCGCAGGATAAAGTCGCCGCCCTGGGCCGGACTGATCTCCAGCACATCTCCCCGCACCCGGAAGGTACCACGGTCCGGATCCAGATCATTGCGGTCATATTGAATGTCGATCAGTTCCCTGATCACTTCGTCCCTGTCCTTTACCTGACCGGGCCGCAGGGACACCATCATGTTCATGTAATCATCCGGGCTTCCGATACCGTAGATACAGGAAACGGACGAGATCACCACCACATCCCTTCTTTCGGAAAGGGAAGCGGTTGCGGAAAGCCGCAGCCTGTCGATCTCATCATTGATGGAGGAGTCTTTTTCAATATAGGTATCCGTCTGGGGCACATAGGCCTCGGGCTGATAATAGTCGTAGTAGGATACAAAATACTCAACCGCATTCTCCGGGAAGAACTCCTTGAATTCTCCGTAGAGCTGGGCTGCCAGAGTCTTGTTGTGGGCGATGACCAGCGTGGGCTTATTCAGCTGCGCGATGATGTTGGCCATGGTAAAAGTCTTGCCGGAACCTGTCACGCCAAGCAGGGTCTCAAACTGGTTGCCTGCTTTGAAACCCTCAACTAACTTTTCTATGGCCTGAGGCTGATCGCCGGTAGGCTTGTAATCGGAATGTAATTCGAAGTTCATTTTTTAATCCTTCATCGCTATCTGTTTTTTTACATCCATGCAACGGCCAAATCCGATTTTACAATTGTTTTCATCGTTGCCTCCCCAAAAAGAATGATACACTTCCTACAGTGTATCATTCCCCGGTCATTCTGTCTATCATTTTCAGAACATTTGTTCGTATTTTTTATGCTTCCATACCACCGTACTCGTAGCCGGCCTCAGCGATGGCCGCTTTGATCAGCGCTTCATCCACATCCTTTGCGGCAGTGATGACCACAGAGTCTGTCTCGTGGGATGCCTGGGCGCTTTCAATTCCGTCAATGGCCTCCAGGGCCTTCTTTACATGGGCCTCGCAGTGAGCACACATCATTCCCGTTACTTTGATCTTCATTTTGTTATCCTCCTTTTTTTTCTGATCCCGGCCGATGCTTTCGGCCATACTGTTTTGTCTGATCTTTTTATCTTTTCCGCTGTCGTAAACCCGCAGCAGATTCAGCCGCAGTGCATTGGAAACCACGCAAAAGCTGGACAGACCCATGGCCGCCGCTCCGAACATGGGATTTAGTGTCCAGCCGAAGGCTGCCACATAGCATCCCGCTGCCAGAGGGATCCCGATCACATTGTAGAAAAATGCCCAGAACAGGTTTTCATGGATATTCCGCAGCGTCGCTCGGGAGATCCTTATGGCTGCCGCCACATCCCGGATACTGCCCTTCATCAGCACAATGTCCGCCGCATCGATGGCGATATCCGTTCCGGCTCCTATGGCAATGCCCACGTCCGCACAGCGCAGAGCCGGTGCATCGTTGATCCCGTCGCCTACCATGGCAACCCTGCCCTGCTGCATCAGCTTTGCTATCGCCTCTGCTTTTCCGTCCGGCAGCACCCCTGCTACCACCTCATCTATACCCGCCTGCTTTGCAACGGCCCGGGCAGTGGTCTCATTGTCTCCCGTCAGCAGCACCACGCGGATGCCCATATCTTTTAGCTGCGTAATGGCATCGGCGGAATCTTCCTTTACGGTATCCGAAAGAGCGATCATACCAAGAAGCTTTTTCTCTTTTGCAAAAAGCACCGGCGTGATCCCCTGCCCTGCCCACGCATCCAGTATCTCTTTCTGTTTTGCTGAAAGAGGACCTGTGATGCCGGTGATGAACCTGCTGCTGCCGCCGCTGCAGATACTGCCGTTGATCTTCCCCTGCAGGCCGTTTCCGGACAATACTTCAAACTGCTGCGCATCCGGAATCCGGATATCCTGTTCCTTTCCCCGGGATACAATGGCCCGGGCGATGGGATGCTCGCTCTTTGCTTCCAGTCCGCAGGCAACTTCCAGCAGTTCCCTTTCGCTTACGCCTTCCATCGGTTGAATTCGGGCAACGGACATGATTCCCGTAGTAACGGTTCCCGTCTTGTCCAGGGCTGCGATCTGTATTTTCCCTGCCAGCTCCTGTGCCTCTGCCGTTTTGTACAGGATCCCGCTTTTGGCCCCCACACCGTTTCCCACCATGATAGCCACCGGCGTGGCAAGTCCCAGTGCACAGGGGCAACTGATCACCAGCACCGATACCGCTCTTGCCATGGAATAGCCTATATCCTGTCCTACTGCGAGCCAGGCAAAAAATGTAACCGCCGCAATGCCCATTACCACCGGCACAAACACCCCCGAAACCCGATCCGCGATCCGGGCAACAGGCGCTTTGGTGGCAGCTGCATCACTGACCATGCGAATGATCCCTGCAAGGGTGGTATCTTCTCCCACCCGTTTAGCCTCGCACACCAGATATCCCGATGTGTTGATGGTTGCTGCCGAAACAAGATCTCCCGGCTCCTTTTCCACGGGAAGGCTCTCCCCCGTCAGCATGGATTCGTTAACGGCACTTTCTCCTTCTACCACAATACCATCTACCGGTATACTCTCTCCGGGGCGCACCGCAAAACGGTCACCCGGCTGCACCTTTTCGATGGGAACAGTTTCTTCTTTTCCAACCTTTAAAAGTACCGCCGTTTTGGGTACGATCTTCATCAGCGATCGCAGTGCATCCGTGGTCTTTCCCTTTGACCCTGCCTCCAGCATCTTCCCTACCGTGATCAGCGTCAATATGGTAGCTGCCGACTCAAAATAAAACTGCTCCATATAATAGTCTGTAAGGCCTGTTTCATTTTTCATGACCGCCCCGCTCATGGCAAACAGGGCATATACGCTGTATGCAAAAGATGCTCCTGCGCCCATGGAAACCAGGGTGTCCATGTTGGGTGCCTTAGCGCGCAGCCCCTTCCATCCGTTTATAAAAAATCTTTGATTGATCACCATGATCCCGCCGGAAAGAAGCAGCTCCCACAATCCCATTGCCACATGGTTGCCCGCCAGGAATCCCGGCAAAGGCCATTTCCACAGCATATGCCCCATGGACACATACAGCAAAGGAAGCAGCAGAAAAAGGGATGCGACCAGACGTTTTTTCATTCTGGGCGTCTCGGTATCTGTCAGCGTATCTTCCTCCGAAAAAGCGCCGGCTTCCCCTTTTTCATCTTTCTGCAGACTTGCCCCGTATCCCGCATCCGTAACCGCCTTTATGATCTGCCCTGCATCAGCACTGCCTTCCACGCCCATGGATCCTGTCAACAGATTGACCGCGCAGCTTTCTACTCCGTCCACGGTGCTGACTGCCTTTTCCACTCTGGCCCGGCAGGCATCGCAGCTCATTCCCGTTACTTTAAACCGTTCCATATCTCCCCCTGCAATCTATCCTCTATTTCATCAGTTTCTGCATGGTCGTCACCAGCTCATCAATGATCTCATCGTTGCCGTTGCGGATGTTGTCCGCCACGCAGGTTCGCATATGATTGGCCAGAAGCACCTTGTTAAAGCTGTTCAGCGCCGAAGTGATGGCTGAAACCTGGATCAGGATATCCGTACAATAAGCATCGTTTTCGATCATGCCTTCCACGCCCCTTACCTGTCCTTCAATGCGCTTAAGCCGGTTGATCAGATCCTTGTATTCTTTTTCGTCTCTGACTTTATGCTTGCCGGAGCAGTGGGGACAGAGCATGCCTGCTTCCTTTTTATCACCCTTTACGGATTCTTGTACCTTCTTCTTTCCTGCCATGTAGATGCCTCCTTAAGCAAGATACCCCGGCGGGGTATATCGATCTATGGATCAATATATACCCTCCCGAGGTATTTGTCAATCTTAATATTTTGTTAGCCGCAGCTTACTTTTCTATTACAGCATCCCGTAACACACAGTAGGTATACAGTTCTTCCTGATAGGTATCAAAGGTTCCCGTGACGCAGATCTCTTCTGCCACCTGGGGATAATCGTCAGGATACTTGTAATCCGATGTCAGCTCAAACTCGATGCCCTGGGTGCAGCAGGCTGTGGCATCCGCAATGATGCAGGCATGATAGGTTTTGCCCAGTTCTTCATCGTTGTAGACAGCGTACATGCCTTTCATCTTTACGGTTTTACCCATATAGTTTTCCGGGCAGTTCATCATATCAAAAACGGTGGAATATACCATGGTGGGGGACAGGCCGGTCAGATCCACGAAGTCTCCTGATCCGATCTCTGCCACGTTTCCTTCCGCAGACCCGACAACCCGATTCAGATCGGTCGAAGCATCTGTACTCGCCGCCCCGGCATCCGGCGCTGTTTCCTCCACAGCTCCTCCTCCGGTATTCATATCAGCCTCTGTTTCCGGGCTCTGGGCCCCGACATCCGGCGCTGCTTCCTCCACAGCTCCTCCCCCGGTATTCATATCTGTCTCTGTTCCCGGATTCATATTCTCCCCGGTTTCCGTCCCGGCATCTGATGCAGAAGTCTCCCCATTCTTCTCCATCTCCTGCGCAAGTACGGTTTCCACGCTGCTCTGCCCGGAAGCCGCTCTGCTGCCTGCCTGATCGGCGCCGCCGCAGCCCGTCATCAGAAATACGACCATAAGCGCCAAAGATGCGGGCAGCATCTTTTTTTGCTTCATACTTCCTGCAGCGCAGCATATGGCAAAAGCCGCCACATCAACCGCAACTATGGTGGATCCCACCGGAGTTCCCCACAGGATCGAGATGATCATCCCCGAAAAAGCGCACACCACTGACAAAATCGCAGAGCAGACGGTAACGGCTTTGAAATTGGAAAACAGCCGCATGGCCGACAGCGCAGGAAAAATCACCAGCGCCGAGATCAGAAGGGATCCCACCAGATTCATGGCAAGAACAATGATCACTGCAATGACAACGGCAATGAGCAGATTGTACCGGTCAGCGGCAAGGCCTGTGGCTCTGGAAAAATCCTCATCAAAGGTCACCGCAAAGATCTTGTTGTAAAACAGGACAAAGATCAGCACCACCAGTGCCGAAAGCACCGCACAGATCCACACCTCGCTCACGGTCAGCGTCAGAATGGATGTGGACCCGAAAAGGGTTGAGCAGACATCCCCTGTCAGATTGGATGAGGTGGAAAAAATATTCATCAAAAGATATCCGAAGGCCAGAGCCCCCACCGAGATCATGGCTATGGCTGCATCGCCCTTGACCTTCGCATTTTTTCCGCCCCGAAGAAGCAGCACCGCACACAGGATCGTTGCAGGCAGCACCACCACCATCTTGTCCGTCAGCTGCAGCACCGCTGCCACAGACATGGCACCAAAGGCTACATGGGACAAACCGTCTCCGATAAAGGAAAACCGTTTCAGCACCAGTGTCACCCCCAGCATGGAGGAACACAACGCGATCAGCACTCCCACCACAAGTGCCCGCCTTACCGGTGGAAACTGCAGATAAGTGATCAGTTTATCCATTGACTGCCACACCTCCCTTCAGCCTGCCTGTGAAGAACCTTCCGGTTTCACTTTTCAGATATGCTTCTTTGGTTCCGAAAAAAATCCGGTCCCCGATATGCAGGATATGGCTGGCAAAACGGACAGCCGCCGTAATATCGTGGGAAATCATGATAATGGTGATCCCCTCCCGGTGAAGAGAGGCGATCAGATCGTACATCTTCTCCGTGACCACCGGGTCCAGACCCGCCACCGGCTCATCCAGCAAAAGGACTTTTCCCGTGGCACACAAAGCCCTTGCCAGCAGGACCCTCTGCTGCTGTCCTCCGGAAAGTTCCCGGTAACATCTGTCTGCAAGATGTGTGATCCCCATTCGTTCCATATTCTTTTTTGCCAGTTCCTTTTCTTCTTTGTTGTAAAACGGACGCAGGCCGCAGCGCCCCTGACACCCGGAAAGAACGATCTCTTTCACGGATGCAGGAAAATCCTTTTGGATCACGGTCTGCTGCGGCAGATATCCGATCTCATTTTTTTTCAGGCCGTCACCCGTAAGGATCTGCCCCCCTAAGGGTTCCTTTAAACGCAGCAATGTTTTCATTAGCGTGGACTTGCCGGAACCGTTTTCTCCCACAATACACAGATAGTCTCCCTTACAGACGGAAAAATTTAAGTCTTTTATGATCACCTGTCCGTCATATCCCAGGGCCAGATCCTTTGCGGTGATATAAGCCATTTTTTCAAATACTCCTTTCTTTGGCGCTTACTTTAATGCTTCTTTCAAAACGGAAAGATTCTTTTCCATAATGGAAAGATAGTCAGCGCCGCCTTCCACATCCTTCGATGTTACCGACTGCATGGAATCCATGGTAAGGATGGTCTGATCCTTGCTCTGCGTATTCTCAATGATGGTCTCTGCGATCTTTTTATCCGGACCTTCAATGGTCAGAACCGATCCAAGGGAAAGCTCATCCACCTTGCCTGCAAGGAACATCACTGTCTCAAAGCTTGCTTCCGTTTCCGCCGAGCAGCCCACAAAAGCCGCATAATAATTCAGGCCATAGTCATCCGTAAGATAGCGGAAGGGGAAACGATCTCCGAAAAGCAATGTATTCGCGGATGATGCCGAAACCGCTTCTTTGTATTCGCCATCCAGGGCATCCAGTTTTTCCTCATAGTCTTTTGTGTTTTTTTCATACACCTGCGCATGCTCTCCATCGATCCGCTGCAGCGCGTCGGAAATAGCCTGTGTCAGCACTTTGGCATTTCGAAGGGAAAGCCATACGTGCTCGTCATACTCTATCTCTCCCTCCTCATGATGATGCTCATGTTCGTGATCATCTCCATCCTCGTCTTCATGCTCATGTTCGTCTTCGTGATGATCTTCCTGGGCATCCTCGCCTTCGTGGTCATGTTCATCTTCGTCTTCGCCGTCATGCTCATCCGCATCTTCATGTTCCTCACTCTCTCCGTCTGCATGCTCGTGCTCATGCTCGCTTTCCTGCATGCCTTCAACCATCTCCTCTTCCTTCACTGCATCTCCCAGCACATCCAGAAGATCGATCACTTCCATCTCCTGATTCGAAGCTTCCTTCAGAACATCTTCCACCCATTCATCCGATTCGCCTCCCACATAAACAAAAAGATCGCAGGTAGAGATCTTCATGATATCCTCCGCCGTAGGCTGATAGCTGTGAAGATCCACACCGTTGTCAAGGAGCATGGTAACCTCCGCGTTTGCGGGGTTTTCGCCCAGGATATTCATGATCCAGTCGTATTCGGGAAAAATTGTTGCCACGATCTGCAGCTTGTCATCACCGGTCTTTCCCAAACCGGCCGCACTGGTCGCCGCACCGCAGCCTGTAACAGAGGCCGCCAGCATAGCTGCCGCCACAAGAAGTGAAATCTGTTTTTTCATAATAGTCCTCCGTATATTTGGTTTTATTTTCTGCAACACAAAAAGGCAGACTCCCCCCTTTCAGGGCATAGTTTGCCTGTATACGGAGTTTTTCAATTGTTCATGCGTACTTTTTTGGATACGGGAGTATCTCCCGCAAAAAAATTTGAAAAGAAAGGCAGGATCAACACTGCCAAAAGAAGGGGCAGCAGAATTGCCCCGGCGGCAGATAAGCCGTCGTCAAAACCGCGCAGCATATGTTCACACTGCTGGATGGAAGCGCAGACAGGGCAGTCCTCTCCGCAGCAGTCATGATGTATATGCTCTGCAATAAAGAAAGCGGAAAAGAACATAAAAACCAGCATCATGACTGTCATGATGCTGGCTAAGATCTGTTTCATTTTCCGATTCTTTTGTATGTTCATGGTTGCAACTTATTCTCTGACTATTCTCTGTTTCTTCTGTCTGCTTTCGGATGACTCAGATAGTATTCCGCTTTGTCTTTGTACATTTTTTTGTCTGCTGTCTGCATGATCTTGGAGATGTTCGGAACCATATCGTCGTACTCTGCACCAAGGGCAAAGGTGGGTTCTCCTTCGATCTGGGACAGGGCTTTGATCTGTTCAAACAGTGCAAAAAACTCTTCTCTTGTGGTGTCTGCCACAATAACCAGAAACTCGTCGCCGCCGGCACGATAGATCTCCTTACCCTTAAATACGGATTTGAGCTTGTCGGACACACTGCGCAGCATAGCGTCTCCTTCCCCGTGTCCCTTCGTATCGTTAACCTGCTTGAGACCGTTCACATCGGCAAAGACCACGCCCACACCGCTTTTTTCACTTTCGAAAATGGATGTAAGCTGCTCGATCCGCCGGTTCATGGCGTTGCGGTTCAAAACTCCTGTCAGCATATCTACCTTGCTGAGGGTCTCCAGCTTCTGATGCATTCTGTAGTTTTCCACCTCTGCAGAGAGAATGAAGGAATTCAGCTCCATCACTTCCCGGATAAATTCCGTTTTATCCGAATTGAAATTGGTGGCAAAAATGTAACCGTACAGGTTCTCCCCCACCCGAAGGGGATACAGCACCAGGTTCCTTACGCCGGATATGAGCAGCGAACGGTACCAGGCAGGGTCCTTCTCCTCCACTTTTTTAAGTTCCTCCTCCTTGGAGATGATAAAGCAATTGGATCCGGCCAGTATATTAGACCAGTTATTTACAATCCGGTAAAATTCCTGCCTGAAAAATACATCCTCTTCTCTTTCAGTGAATTCATCATCCTCAGCACTGTCAAAGCAACGAAAATCGATGACTTCTTTTTCCCAGTCTGCCAAAAGAATGGCGCAGCCGTCTGATTCGCATAAAACACGAATGTCCTTTACAATGGCCTGAATGGCTTCTCCGAAATCATCTGTTTCACGAAGCTTGATACAGGTTCTGAGCACTTCATAGGCTGTCCTTGTGGAAATATCCAGTATCTTGTCGGAGTCAGCGTCCGAAGTCATTTCGTAGGAAAAGATACAATACCCGTTTCCTTCACTGTCCTCTTCCAGCGGAAGCATATAAATATCAAGCCATGACATATACAGTCCTGCATTCACATACTGATGTGCGATCCTGTGGCCGTCTATGCATCTGTGGACCAGCGCTTCAAAATTCGCATCCTGGGGAACATACTCCGTGTAAGGCTTGCCGGACACAAAATCTTCCCTCTGTTTTCTAACAGAAGCAAGATAGTTGTTGTTGGCTTCCACCACCGTAATATCGCACCCGTTCTGATCCGGCTCCTTCCTGAGAGAAAGAACACATGCAGTCCCCTGAAAAGCACTGATCAGTTTTCCGTAATCCATAGACACCTCGTTTCCGAAAGACCCAATGGCCATCCCCTGCAAAACTGCATACTTTCGTCAATCATACTAATTATATCCCATATCTGCTGTGGATACAACAAAAAATCCGTCTCAGCTGTCCATCCGGTATTCCCGAACCACGGCTGCTCCCGCTAAAATCCTGCATTCTTCGGACAAAACCGTCTCATCCGTCTCCAGGGCTCCGTAAGCAAAACCGCCGTTTCCGTAGTATTCCACTATGCCATGATCGATGATCAAAACAGTAGACCCTTCCGTCTGCGAAAAGCGGATCTTGGCGCTTCCCACCTGCATCAGGGCTTCGCATCCGGTCCATTCCACTTCCAATACAGCAGGCGCGCCTGCAAGGGGCAGCACAAAAGTGCCCTCCTGATTTGGGCTGTGCTCTGCCTTAAGTGAGAACCTGTCCCATAACTCTTTTACAGGTGCAAACCGAATGCGCTCTCCTTCCTTTGTCCGGCCAATGGAAAGCTGCACCGGCACTGCCATCATTCCCCGAAAGCCGCCTCTGTCATTTTTCGTGCGAAGCCAGGATACACTTACAACGCGGCCCTGCAATCCTGCGTAGGTCTGGGCCGCATAGGGAAGCTCCGTATCATAAGCCTTCAAAACTTCGGTCTGCGGCGTAAACCTGTATCCGTCAAAATCTCCGATCCTGTAGTATCCGTCAGCCGACCAGAACACCCACTTTTTCGCACCGTCTTCCGTCTCCGGCATAAAAAGATCCGGGCACTCCCACATGGGCGGATAGGAAAACCGGCTCGCTTCCTCCCAGGAGCGAAGATCATCTGAGCGATAGACGGCAAATTCCGTCTCATCCAGAAACAGGACCATGATATAGGCCCCGCTTTCTTCATGCCAAAGCACCTTGGGATCTCTGTTGGATCCCTTCACATGATCCAGGATCAGGCCTTCTTTTTGAAGGGTCTTTCCTCCGTCTGTGGACACCGCCAGTCTCTGGGTGCATAAATGTCCCTGCTCCTTTGACCAGAGGCACTGGGCATCATCTCCGGCAGCAGTATAGAAAAACAGCAGCGCATCCGCTCCGAATCCCGCCGCGTTTTTTTCATCCTCCCATCCGCATCCGGAAAATGCCGTTCCGAATTCGTCCGGTTCCAGAGCCATTCCCTGTTCTTCCCAGCTGATCATATCCCTGCTTACGGCATGGCTCCAGTGCATGTTGCCCCACTCCGTTCCGTATGGATTCCACTGATGATACAGGTGATAAACGCCCTTTGCAAACACAAGACCGTTGGGATCATTGATCCATCCCGCAGTTGCCGTAAAATGGATCACCGGGCGATAGGGATAGTCCCTCTCCGGTTTTTCATTCCTTTGCAGGATCTTTGCAAAAAGCGCCGGGTCGAAATCCCCCTGCAGGCAGATCTGTTTACCCTTAAACTTACTGACATCGGTGGCAAACCAGTGATCCTCTTTTCCATCCGTCAGCTTCAGATGGATCTCCCTGAATTTCTCTCCGTCGCAGTAAAAATGAACCGTAACCTCTTCCCGGTCCCTTGCCACGGGAAGCCAGAGATGATCACATTCCACAGTGATGTATTGCATAGTCCAACCTGCCTTTCCACTTGTCAGCCGGCACCTTTAGAAAACGCCGTTTATAAAGATCTCAATACCGATGCCGATCAGGATCAGGCCGCCCAAAACGGATGCCTTCCCCGCAAGCTTCATACCGAATTTTTTCCCGATCTCAAGCCCTGCAAAGCAAATGATAAAAGTCACAATGCCGATGATCACGGCACTTGACAGGGCCATAAGAAAATCGTAATCCGCAATGGTAAAACCCACGGACAAAGCATCGATGGAGGTGGCAATCCCCTGGATCAAAAGGTCTCCCTTTCCCACGCCCGCGGCTGCTTCGGTATCATCCTGCCGGATCCCTTCCACCAGCATTTTTCCGCCGATGTACAAAAGCAGTGCCAGCGCGATCCATGGCACCGCTTTTTCAAAAGCGTTAAAATATCGGACGATGGAATGGACGCAGATCCAGCCTGCCATGGGCATCAGCCACTGGAAAAACGCAAAGGTTCCCGCAACGGCGGTCTGCTTCCCTTTCCTCATCTCAGGTTCGTTCAAACCATTGGCAAGGGAGACGGAAAATGCATCCATGGCAAGTCCCGCTCCCAAAAGAATACTGTTGATAAAAAACATCATACTGCTCATCAGTTCCCTGTCGGATCTCCTTTAAAAGGTTACAGTTCTCGGCGCAGCCGTAAAGGAACTGAAGGTGGCAGTTGCCTTGGTAAAGTACAGCACTTCCGTATTATCATCATCGGCAGAGTACATATTCTGCAGGGAAGGATAAGCATCCAGCATGGACTGCTTTGCCTCTCTTCTGTTATCCTCTGCTAACTCTCCCGCAACACGGAGCCACTCGCCGTTTTTAAATGCACAGATCTCAACCTTGGGATTTGCATGGATCTGCCTGGAAACGTCTTTCACTTTTCCGGTCTGGATATACAGCTTTCCTTCAAAGATGTGTGCGGTTCCGAAGGGCCGTACTCTGGGCTGGTCGCCGTCTGTTGTTGCAAGATAATATACTTCTGCTTCCTTTAAAAACTTTACTACGCTTTCCATGTTCTTCTCCTCCTTTAATCGTGTCTTTCATTTTCATTTGCAAAGCATTCACAGAAACGACCGGACCAGCCCGGCTTTTCTCCTGCTACGTACAAATGTGATGTATCTCCGAACGAAATACAGCGAAAGGCTGCATTCCCTTCCGTCCTCTCTTCCGTTACAATGGTGGTAACTGCCGTGGGTGCTGCGATATACCCCTGCCATAAGATCATGGGAGAGATGCTGAAAAGATGTGCCGTCAAAAGTGCCTGCAATCCGAAATGGCAGAAAAATACCAGCGTATCGTTGGTGGGCGCCACCGCCTTGTACATTCTCCCTTCCCGGACATATCCATGCTGCTCCAGAAACGCATCAAAGCATTCGATCACCGCTCTGTGCTTTTCCTCAATACCCGCCTGTTCAAACACAGGCAGCTTATACCACCGGTCCACATTGTACAGGTCATCGATCCCTGTCCAGTCTTCCGGCCGCCAGTCCCAGGCAATGCCGCCGGTCTCCGGTTTGTCCGGTCTGTAAACCACAGTGGAAAACTCCTCAAGCCACCACAGGGTCTTGGGCACAATACCGGTTCCCTCCAATGCATATTTTGCCGTTTCCTGTGCTCTTCCCAAAGGCGATACATAAAACTCGTCTCCGCCAAGGGTGGGAATCCTGGGGGCAAGCAGTTTCGCTTCCCGAATCCCCTGCTCTGTCAGGCTGTCCGTTTCATAAATCGGATCGCCGTGTCTGATAAATATAAGCTTCATTTTTCATCCATCCGTTCTGCAATATCGTTACCAGTCCATTTTACTCCACCCGGCGGGAAAAACCAACAGAAAATATCAGAAGGGTGACCGATCCGATCACCCTTCACATTTCTCTCTATCCGTTTCTATAATACCTGCCTTATGAAAACAGCGGTGTGGACAGGTATCTGTCTCCCGAATCGGGAAGCAGTACTACAATGGTCTTTCCCTGATTTTCCGGTCTCTTGGCCAAAAGCTCTGCAGCCTTCAGTGCTGCGCCGGAGGAAATGCCAACCAGAATCCCTTCCGATACCGCAAAGGCTTTTCCCTCTGCAAAAGCATCCTCATTCTCCACGGTGATGATCTCATCATATACATCCGTGTTCAGAACCTCGGGCACGAAGCCTGCGCCGATACCCTGGATCTTGTGAGGACCTGCCGTACCTGTGGAAAGGACAGGACTGCTTGCAGGCTCAACCGCCACGATCTTGACGTTAGGGTTTTTACTCTTCAGATATTCACCCACACCTGTGATGGTTCCGCCGGTACCAACACCTGCCACAAAGAAGTCAACCTTGCCGTCTGTCTGTTCCCAGATCTCAGGTCCTGTGGTCTCTTTATGTGCCTTCGGGTTAGCCGGGTTAACAAACTGACCCAGGATAATGGATCCTTCGATCTCTTTGTTCAGCTCCTCGGCTTTTGCAATGGCCCCCTTCATTCCCTTGGAGCCTTCGGTCAGAACCAGCTCCGCGCCATATGCTTTGAGCAGGTTTCTTCTCTCAACACTCATGGTATCGGGAAGCGTCAGGATCGCTTTGTATCCTTTGGCAGCCGCTACTGCCGCCAGGCCGATTCCCGTGTTACCGCTGGTGGGCTCGATAATGGTAGCCCCCGGTTTGAGTTTTCCTGCCTGCTCAGCATCCTCGATCATCGCAAGCGCGATACGATCCTTAATGGATCCTGCGGGGTTCAGATACTCCAGTTTGGCAAGTATGGTAGCTGATCCGATCTCTCTTTTTTTCGCATAGCCGTTCAGCTGCAAAAGGGGAGTATTGCCGATCAGTTCCGATGCACTTTGTTTAATATCGCTCATTTTCATGTCCTCCTTCTTCAGGTCTGCCTCCGGATCTCTTTTGCCGGACAGCATCCTGTATTACTCTTGCCTTGATTTTCTGCTGCTATCATACCACAGGATACTGCCCTGCGGGTAATACGCAAGTTTGATCGTATGTTATAGGTTTTTCCTATGACGCGTCCCGGGGAAAAAGAAGGGTCTCCGAAGATGTGATCAAAAGCGCCGGAATAAAGATATACAGATACCTGCTGTTGCATTCCCAAATGCTTAAAAAAAGGAAGATGCCCACGAGACTGATGCGAAGAAGCAATGTCTCTTTGCGCTGGTTTCCCGAAGGAAAAACGCTGAGCATGGTTCCGAATAAAAGCAAAAGATGCAGGGCCTCCATGCCGATCATAAACTTCTTATGAAGCTTTTTCTTTTTCCCATACAGCTTTCGTAAAAAACCCTTTCCCATGGGCTCTCTCATGATATAGTCATCTCCCGAAAGGGCGGGATTGGTCCAGGTGCGAAGCTGTTTGGTATAAAACATTTTTTCCAGTGTTCCCTTAAGGCCCAGCTGCGAAACCCGACCCTTCAGCATCTCCCGGCAAAGCGCCTTGCGCGCTTCATAGTTTTCGGTATTTTCCGCCAGATGCACATCGTCTCCGTTATATCCGCCGCTGCCATCCGGGTTCAGGGACATAAAGATCCACTGCTCCGCCGGGAAGCGGTATCTGTCATATTCTTCCTGGGAATAGGGAAACATCCGGCCCGCCATTTTCCCCGATAGAAAAATCACTAAAAAGGCGCCGGCGGCAAGGATCAGCAGGTTCTTTACCGGCAACCGATCCTCCGAGATCAGCAGGGTAATGACGACAGCGATCAGATAGATAAAGGCCATGGTCTTTACCTCGCCCCCAAGACCGAAGCACATACCGCAAAGCGCAATACATACTGCCTCTCTGCCGCTTTGCTGTTCCCCGGCACTTTTTTGAAACAGGGCAAAAAACAACAGACCCAGACTGATAAACGGCAGGCTTAAGGTATCCGTATAGGCAAAGGTGGCATAAAGATAAAGGGGTGTATAAAGGCAAGATACCACTGAAAACAGGAAGGCCTCTTTTTCTCCTGCAAAAACCCGCACCGCCGCATATAAAATCCACACGGAAAGGACCACCGACAAACTGCTTAAAAACACAGACGCGGTGATCAGCCCGTCATAAGATATGCCGGGGCTGATTTTTTGTACCAGACGAAAAAAGCCCGTCAGCAAAACGCAGATAAACCGGTTGTTGGGGTACTCCGCATAATAGGATGCGGGAAAGGTTCCCTCCTCTGTAACGCACCGGGCGCAGTCCGTAACGATCCTCACCCAGTCCCAGGTATAAGAGCTGTATTCTGTCCGAAGGGAAAAACCCAGGACAAAAGATCTGACTGCAGATACTGTAAGAAGGACCGGCGTCAGAAATCTGCAGGCCCCCTCCGGAATCTGTGGCCCTCTTTTTTTCAGAAGCAAAAGCAGAAGGGCGCAGACTGCGGCAATGCCCACGGATAAAGGATATTTTTTTACTCCCGTCATCAGATTATAGCAAAGCAGCATCCCGAAGATGGTGGCAAAGCATAAGGCAAACAGGAGCAGCATGTATTTTTTTACAAAGCCGTTTTTTGATTCTTCCATGATTTTCCGATCACCGGTCTGCGCCGGGAATGTCAAAGTCAAAGGATGCATCCGAGCCGAGATTGTACCATTGGGACTGCAGCAGGATCACCGCATCCGGCTGCAGTTTATCGATGTATTTTTCATTGATCTCGGACGCTTTATAGCAACTGTGGAACCACAGGTTCCGTACGCTCAGGCACAAAAAGGGCGCCGTCACTCTTCCGTAAGAATCCGTGATAAACAGCAGGGTAGTGTCATTGTCGGCACTATGGTTCACCAGCTGATCCAGACTGTCAAATACGGGATCATAGTTCATGGACGGTTTTCCCATGGCATATTCCCTGTTATATACCACCTCGTCCAGCCTTCCCCGTTTTTGGAAGGTCAGATTCTCCACATCCGTTTCGTAGTCCGGAATATAGATGCTGATATCATCTGTCCCGGAAAAAGCAGCGCCGGTGCGCTGTCCCAGACTTCCCAGCATACAGCCGGGATATTCTTCTTTGGTATAGTGATCCGGATCGGCTGCCCGTTTGTCAAAGGCCACATCCGTATGCCCGGCAAACCAGTCCGCGATCTCCCCGTAGGCGATCCAGCCCGCATCCGACGTCCAGTGATGATCGCTTTTGTAAAAATAAGAGTACCAGTCTTCTTCCTGCGAAAACCGGTCCCGCAGATCGATGCAATGAACGCTTTGGCTCAAAAGCTCTTCTTTGAACACATCTATGTCCCGGTTGCTGTAATCCGCGTATCCCTCCGGCAGGATCCCGGAAGGCTCCTTTCCTTCCTCTGTCCCGTCTGCCGGCGAGATCTTATCCGGCGGGATCACATACAAAAAGGGAATCTGTTTTTCGGCAAGCAATTCTCCCAGGGCAGCCACATTGTCTGCCTCCTTTTGCAACGCCGCCTCTTCTAATGGTGCCTCCTTCAGCTGGGCCAGCTGTCCGTTTGTAAGCCGCACCACCTGATTCATCTCTCTTTGTCCCAGGGTCTTTCGCAGGCCGCCGTTTAACCCCAGAAAGGTATTCTTGCCGAAGAACACCTGAGTATATTCGGTTTCATTTTGTCTGCCCAGATCCGGTGTCCACTCTTCGTTGATCACCTCGCCCCGGACTTTATGTCTGATAAACTTCGCATCGGATAGAAGGCCGAATCCGAGAAGGATCGCCAAAAATACAATGCTCAGAAAAATACCGCTTCGTCTGGTCATGGATCAGACCCCTTTCCTGCAAAAAAGACTGCCGATTTTTTGCTTTCTTTTTCCTTCGTTACTGCCGGTTTTTTGCTCTTTCGCCGGCTGTTTTTTTCACAGCCCTTCACAGGCTCCGCGATTTTGCGCACTTTTGCGCGAAAAAACGCTCTGTATCAATATACTCCACCTCTCCCTTCCCCGCAAGATTATTCTTGAAATAGTGATTGCTTTATGCCCTGTAATTCATTAAAATTAAAGCAGGTTGAGTGTATCAGGTATATTGGATGTTTTGATTTATGTAACAACAAAGAAACAAAGAAAGCGAGGTTACAAAATGAGCAAAACAATCTATGTCAACATCAGTGCAGCTGAAGGCGGAAACGGCAGCAAAGAAGCTCCCTTTACCCGGATCTCGGACGCCGCACAGATCGCCTCTGCCGGCGATACCGTGCTGGTAGCTCCCGGTATCTATCGCGAGTCCGTACATCCTGTCAATGCAGGTACGGAATCTGCCCGGATCACTTACAAATCCGAAAAACCCCTGGGCGCTGTCATCACCGGTGCTGAAGAAGCCAAGGAATGGAAGCCTTACAAAGAAAACGTATGGAAGCTCCGGGTTCCCAATTCTGTTTTCGGTGACTACAATCCTTATACCACCTTTGTTTGCGGCGACTGGTATTTTGCTCCCACAGTTCGTCACACCGGTTCCGTATTTTTGAATGATTCCATGATGTATGAAACCGTCACCATCGAAGAATGTCTCGAAGGTGCCAAGGACATGCATTCCTGGGTTCCCGAGGAATCCGTTTATAAATGGTTCACCAGACAGGACGGCGACGACACCCTGATCTACGCCAACTTCCAGGGCAAGGATCCCAACAAGGAAAAGGTTGAGATCAGCGTTCGCAGAAACTGCTTCATGCCGGAAAAGAACGGCGTAAACTACATCACCGTCAGCGGATTCAATATCAATAAAGCCGCTACCACCTGGGCTCCCCCTGCCGCTTATCAGGACGGTATGATCGGCCCCCACTGGAGCAAGGGCTGGATCATCGAAGACTGTGAAGTCTACGGAAGCCGCTGCTGCGGTATCTCCCTTGGTAAATACAGAGACGACGAAAACGACATGTATTTCTATACCAAGCATGTAAAATCTCCCACCCAGATGGAGCGGGATGCAGTTTGCCGCGGCCAGTATCACGGATGGCTGAAGGAAAAAGTCGGCGGACACATCATCAGAAGATGTCATGTGCATCACTGCGAGCAGACCGGTATCGTGGGACGTATGGGTGCTGTTTTCTCCACTATCGAAGACTGCCACATCCATCATGTCTGCAATTCCCAGCAGCTTGGCGGCGCAGAGACTGCAGGCATCAAGCTGCATGCAGCCATTGACGTGACCATCAGAAGAAACCACATCCACAACTGCATCATGGGTGTCTGGCTTGACTGGGAGGCACAGGGTGCAAGAGTTTCTCAGAACCTTCTCCATGACAACCAGCCGCCGAAGAGTGCAGAGCACGCAGAAGGCGCCATGTTCAGCAACGATGTGTTCATCGAAGTAGGCCACGGTCCTACCCTCATCGACAACAACATCATGATGTCCGAGGTTGCCTGCGTAATGCCCAGTGAAGGACTTGCTTTCGTACACAACCTGATGCTGGGTTCCATCAGCTACCTGAATGCCGGTGTGGACAGCATCGTAAACGACCAGCGTGAGCCCCGCTTCACACCCTACCACATCCGTCACAGGACAGAGGTGGCAGGCTTTATGACCATCCTTCATGGCGATGACAGGGTTTACAACAACATCATGATCCAGAACTGTCCTGTTGATGAGACCAAGACACCCCAGAACTTTGATTACAACCACGCAGGTACCGCTGCCTTCGATATCTTCCCTACTTATGAGGAATGGATCGCAAACTTCATGATGGATACGGAACCGAATATGATGGAGCTTGCCAAATATCACTTCGGTCATCTGCCTGTCTGGATCGACGGAAATGCTTACTTTAACGGAGCCAATGTTTATGCAAAGGAAAAACACAATTTCGTAAATGATTCCGACAAAGCATTCTTTAACCTGACTCCGAAAGATGACGGAACCTTTACCCTTTCCACAAACATCTATGATCTTTTGGGAGATTTCCGTGTGGACATCATCGACAGCGATGTTTTGGGAAAAGCCTTTGAGCCTGAGCAGAGATTTGAAAATCCCGACGGCTCTACCATCCACTTCGATACTGACTTCTTCGGAAGAAAGAGAACAGGCAAGGCCCTGCCGGGTCCCTTCGCCGATACGGAATGGATGTAAGAAGCAGGTTCACCGAGGACGAAAAAACAAGCAATACAAAAGAGGCTGCGCCGTCAGGCACAGCCTCTTTTTTTGTCTGTGATCTATTCTGTTTTACCCTGCTCGTTCATTCTTTCTTCGCAAGAGCCATAACCCGCAGGTAACTCAATAGCGAGAGCAGGGCTGTGATACCGATAAAAATAAGGCTCAGTACTCTGCGATCCATTCGAAGCCCTAAAAACACCACCAAGACCACCAGCGCCATCACCACCAGCATATTGGGCAGCATATAAAGCGCCACCGCAGCTCCCTGTTTGATCACTTCCACTTCATTTTCCCAATCCAGCCGCATATGCTTAACGCCGCAGGCGCAGCCCCAGGCAGTGGAAAAACAGCAAAGCATGATTCCCAGTATCACATCCAAAATCGTCTCCGTCCTGGGTACTTTGGCGGATATGCAAAGGCACAGCACCGAAAAGATCATAACCGGCACCGTCAGATAGAGATTAAAAAGCATCTTTCCTCGATACAGGGTTTCCTTTTTGATGGGAAGGCTCCGGACGATCCAATAATTCTTTCCCTCCAGAGAAGGGGTAAACGCCGGCGTGGACATCATGCCCACAAGGAAATACACCACAAAGGGGATGGCCGGCTGAAGCATCTTTCCGTCCACGGGAGCACCGTTTGTAACAATGGCGATCACTTTGTTAAATCCGATGATCAGGGTGATCACTCCCAAAAGCACCGCCATGATCACGCCAATGGCTCCGTTGGTCATATACACCACCGACCCTGTCATTCGCTTAAACTCCTTAAAGACAATGGCATGGATCACGCTGCGGCTCTTTTGCCGTGTCATCCGGTAGTCGCTTTTTGCCCGGTGGGACTGGAGGGCTGAGTTGATCTTCCGGTAGGACCTGCCCACATAGAAAAACACCAGGGAAAACAGCAGGATACTGACACCTGCAAGAAGCAGTCCGCCGGATATTTTTCCATCCACAATGGTTTCCGAAAACCACTGAATGGGAGGATAGATCTTTCCTGCCTGCTTGATGGATCCGGACATTGACTCCAGCGTTTCCCGGATCTTTCCGTTCCTGAAAAAAGCCTCAATGATGTAGCGCAGGGAAAAGCAAAAGAGCACGAAGATCAGACTCAGTATGGTCTGCATGGCTTTTTTGTGCTTAAATCCCACGCTGAGTTTTGCGATGATAAATCCCAGAAGCGAAGCAAACAGACTGGGGATGACCGGTATGAACAGGGACAGAATCAGCCAGATGATACAGGTCCCCACAGGCGGTTTCGCAAAGACGCCGTACCCTGCCAGCATGGATATGGAAATGCTCAGATACCAGGGCAGGCTTTTGATATACATGTACAAAAACTTACAGCCCGCCACCGTGGACGGCTGAAAGGGCAGGGACATGATCATATCATATTCCTTAAAATTCAAAAGATAACCGTTGACCTTAAAAAATGTAAAGATCATGGCCAGCGCGCTGATGGTCACCGCACACAAGGCGGGAATGGAGTCTGTCAGGCCGTAAACACTGTAGCCGAGGCAGATGGCAAAGCTGTAACCCACCAGCATGCCGTAGAGGCAGAATAATCCCACATAAGCCAGGATCACCCTTCTTTTTTTCTTTTTGTCCTTGGAGTGTTTTAAAAGATTGACGGAGCTGGTGGACAAGAGCAGCGTCCGAAGCAGCAATACGGTCTTATTCATTTTCCGCCTCCAGGAATGTCTCTTCCAGGGAATGTCCTTCCGTGATCTCTTCAATGGTTCCCGATGCTACGATCCGTCCCTGTCTGATAATTGCCACCTTATTGCAAAGCTTCTCCGCCACATCCAGTACATGGGTGGAAAAAAAGATGGCCGATCCTTTTTCGCACATCTCATGCATGATCTCCTTCAGCTGAAACGTAGCCTTGGGATCCAGTCCCACAAAGGGCTCATCCAGTACCATCAGTTTCGGCTCGTGGATCAGGGCAGAGATAATGGCCACCTTTTGCTTCATACCGTGGGAGTAGGAACTGATCAGATCTCCGAGAGCTCCTGTGATCTCAAAGGCCTGTGCATATTTTCGGATCCTCTCTTCCCGCTCTGCGGCGCTGATCTTAAATACATCCGCCACGAAATTCAGATACTGGATCCCCGTCAGATTCTCATACAGATCCGGATTGTCGGGAATATAAGCCGTCACTTCCTTACAAGCCATGGGCTCATCCTTTACGGAATGACCGTCAATGAAAATCTCTCCCTCTTCAAAATCCAGAACCCCAACCACCGCACGGATGGTGGTGGATTTCCCGGCGCCGTTATGTCCGATAAAGCCGTAAATATCCCCCTTGTTAACACTTAAGGTCACATGGTCTGCGGCCTTTTTATCCCCGCCGTAGGATTTGGAATAATCCGTGATCTGCAGCATAACTTCTTCCTTCATTTTTTCACTCTTCTCCCTGTTTTATGATTTCCCGGTATCGTATTCCCGGTTTTTGTTTCGGTCTCAGGCCGGATTTACATGGATCATAACGTGCTTGATATTGGGATACTTCTGTTCCACGGCATCATGCACTTCCTCCGCAATGGCGTGGGCCTCTGTCAGCGTAAGTTCTCCCCGGACGGCAATCTCCAGGTCACAGTAGATCCGGTTTCCAAATTGTCTGGTGTGCAGAAGATCCACCCGTTCCACACCGGACTGCGATGTTACAAATGTGCGGATGTCTTCTTCCAGCTCCGGCGGGCAGGATGTATCCAGCATCTTGGAAATGGCATCTTTGGAAATATCAAAGGCAACCTTCAGGATCAAAAGGCAGATGATCAGACCGGCCATCGGATCCATAAAGGGAAAACCGATCCTCGCCATTTCGATACCGATGAAGGATCCGATGGAGGAAAATGCATCGGAGCGGTGATGCCAGGCATCCGCCTTAAACACATCGCTGTTCATCTTTTTGGCATAATACATGGTATACCGGTACATCGCCTCTTTCACCACAATGGAAATCACAGCGGCGACCAAGGGAAGCACCGTGGGGATCTCAATGGATGCGGGCTCAAAAAACAGTTTCCGGATACCGGAATAACCGATCCCCAGACCCGTTCCCGCCAGAACCAGACCCAGGATCAGGGATGCCACGCATTCCAACCGCTCATGACCGTAGGGATGCTCCGCATCCTCCTGCTGCATGGAAAGCCGCATGCCGATATAAGCCACAAAAGTTGCGAACACATCCGAAAGGGAATGTACCGCATCGGAAACCATGGCACCGGAAGCCCCGAGAAGTCCTGCGATCAGCTTAAAGGCTGCCAGTAAAACATTACCGAATATTCCCACACGGGAAACCTTTTTTATGATCTTTTGCTCATCCATTCAATCATCTCCCATTTTTCCCCTGTTCCACAGGCTGACCCGGATCAGATAAAAAGTTCCCCGGATACAAAGCTCAATGCACATGGCCGTCCAGACTCCCTCCAGGCCGTATCTTCCCACCAGAAGCAGTGCCAGTGGAATACGGACACACCAGGTGCTGATCAGATTGATCACCGTGGAAAGCAGGGTCTCTCCCGCACCTCTGAACACCCCGGAAGCCACAATGGATGCACCGAAGAAGGGCTCGGCAAAAGCTTCGATCCTAAGGATCCGGGTACCCAGCAGCCGAATGCTTTCATCCGGCGTCAGCAAAGCCATCATTTGCGGCGCAAACAGGTACATCAGAAAGCCGGCCGCTGCCATAAACGCCATGCCCAGGGCTACGGTCATATACGCAAACCTGCGGGCCAGATCTTTTCTGGCTGCCCCCAGGCTCTGACCGATGATGGTAGTAGCCGCGATGCTGACGCCGTAGGCCGGCATATAGCACAGACCCTCGGCGGTGATGCCGAAGGAATTGGCCGCAACAGCAACTGTCCCCACAGGGGATACTATTCTGGTAAAGGCCACATAAGCAAGGCCCATGATCACATTTTCACAGCCAACGGGAACACCGATGCGAAATGCCTTGGGAAGCTGCTCCCGTACAAAAGGCCCCAGGGCGCGGATCTTTTCCTTCCCGAAAAAACGCAGCACCGGGGTTCGAAACAAAAGAAAATACAGCATGACTGCCATGGTGATCCCTTCGGCGATACTGGTTCCCAAAGCCGCTCCCGCAACCCCCATAACCGGGATCAGCAGGGCATTAAAGACAACGTCCAGGCCGCACATGGCCACATTCAGAATACTGGGAAGACGGATATTTCCGCTGCACTGGATCATACCCCCGGAAAGATTCAAAAGCTGATGGATAGGAAGCGTACAGGCATAGATCAGGAAATACCGGAAGGCATCCTCCCGGATTGCCTCTTCTCCTCCCATCCAGACGGGAAGAGACCGGCTGATGGAAACTGCCGCCGCCATGACGATCAGGCTTGTAAAAAAACCAAAAAGCAGGCCGTACTTAGTAACCTGCCTTGCCCCTTTTTCATCCTTTGCCCCCACTCTGTGGGCAACCTGTACCGTAAACCCTGCCGTAATGGCACCTATGATGCCGCCAAAGAGCCAGGTACTGCTTGACACAAGACCGATGGATGCGGAAGCCCCCGCCCCCAGGCGTCCCACCATGGATGCATCGATATATTCCATTACCACAGTGGAAATCTGTGCCATGACCGCCGGAAGGGAAAGTCGCAGGATCAGTTCCATCCCGTCCTTTATGCTCATATCTTCCCGGCTGTGCAAAAGGCCCAAAAGATCCTTTTGTTCTGTTTTCTCACTCATATGCATTCAAAACCGGCAGGTTTTCCGCTCCTCTTTGTTCATTCAGAATATAACAGATATTATATCTCAAAACACAAAGAATCGCATCATAAACGGGAACTTTTTTCGCCGCAGTCCAAAATTTCGGACAGCAGCTGTGGGATAATTTCACTGTAACCACACAACCTCTCTGGCGGAAGGAGGCTTACTATGAACAAAACCACAAACACCATGAACGATACCCCTTACCGTATCATCGCGGTTGATTTTGACGGAACGCTGTGTTTCAGCAACTGGCCGGAGCTGGGGGAACCCAACAGGCCACTGATTGACTATCTGCGGGAGCAGAAAAAAAGCGGCAACAAACTCATTCTCTGGACCTGCCGGGCAGGGGCAGCACTTGAAAATGCCATCCTCTGGTGCCGGGACCAGCAGCTTGAATTTGATGCCGTAAATGACAATCTTCCCGAAGTGATCGCGCTCTATGGCAACAACTCCAGGAAGATCAGCTGTGATTATTATATTGACGACAGGGCACTGCTGCCGGAGGCTGTGGGCCTGTAGCATCCCCCGTCACGGGATCCTCATCCCCTGTTTTCTTTTTCAAAAAAACCCCGGATGGCATCTGCCAGTTCCTCCAGATGACCGTTGAAGCAATGATCTGCTCCGGGGACGGGAACCAGACCGGCATCGTTATATAGCTCTACCGCCTTTTGTGCCAGGAAGAAGGGTACCACCTCATCCGCATCTCCGTGGACGATAAATACAGGCTTTTTAAATCTGGCGATCTCATCTTCCACGTGAATGGTCTGGGCCACCCGAACGTAATTGCCATTGATCACCCAGCCATCGGGAGAAGTGAGCTGCCGGGGGATATTCGCAGCATCAAAGTCCACACCCAGGACATTACCGTTTCTACATGTTTCCGGGATCATCCAGGCAGGAGATAAAGGCAGAATGGCCTTGAAGGTATCCGGGCACATGCCGCCGATGAGCATGGTCAGAAGACCGCCCTGGGAATGACCGCACAGATACAGGTCCGTCACAAAATCCAGCTCGCCCACATAATCCACAACTGCCAGGGCATTGGTCACCCATTTGTATAATGTGTGATCCTTAAATTCTCCGTCACTGCCGCCGTGACCGAACATTTCCACCCGCAGCACCGATACCCCGGCTTCTAACATAGCCCGGGCAGCCGTCAGGATATGGTCTTCTTCCATATGGCCGGTAAATCCGTGGATCAGAATGCACAGCGGCCCCTTTTGCGCTCCCTCCGGCCGGTCAAGCTTGGCGTGGAGCTTTGTCCCGTCGCTGTCGATGTAAAATTCCTTCATGTTTGTAACCTCCTTTTTGTGCTTCATAAATATCCCTTATTCATCGCTCTCATTTTGAAAGCGTTTATGGTCTCCCCTGCTTACCACAACTTTGCAGCCCGCCTTCTCTACTCGAAAACTCAGGCACCTGACGCACTCCGCCGCCTCATCTCCCGTGCAGATCTTGTTGTCATACAGCAGATATTTCCCCCGCACTTCCGACGGAGACAGATTCGGCATCAACACATTTGCTCCTGCCATCAAACCTTTCTCCCTGCCCCGGGGATCCAGGGTTCCAAGAGCCGTAGTAGCCGGAAGCAGCACCTCCGGAAGCATCAATCTGATGATGGACAAAAGCCGCAGGGTAAGGGCAACCGAACCCGGCTCCTGCCCTGCATACATTGTATCTTTATGGGGGATAAAAGGTCCGATTCCCACCATATGAGGCCGAAAGCTTTGAATCAGTCGAAGGTCACGGAGCAGGTGCTCCGTCTTTTGTCCGGGAGAACCCACCATCATGCCGCAGCCCACCTGATATCCGATACTGCGAAGATCCTCCAGGCACCGGATCCTGTGGTCAAAATCCATTTCCTCCGGATGGAGAAATCTGTAGTGGTCCGGATCCGCAGTCTCATGCCGCAAAAGATACCGGTCCGCTCCCGCATCAAAAAACCTTTGATAGCTTTCCTTTTTTCTCTCTCCCACAGACAGCGTCACCGCTACGTCCGGAAAGCATTCTTTGATCCCGCTTACGATGGATACGATCCGGTCATCTGTAAAATACGGATCCTCACCGCCCTGCAGCACAAAGGTGCGAAACCCAAGGGCATATCCCTGTCTGCAGCAATCGAGGATCTCTTCCTTTTCCAGACGATACCGCTGGGCATTGCCGTTATCCCTTCGGATTCCGCAGTAGTAGCAGTTATTTTTGCAATAATTCGTAAACTCGATAAGCCCCCGCAAATAGACACATCTTCCATAGATCCGGTCCCTGACTTCCAGGGCCTTCCGGGCCAGATACCGGTCTGTTTCCGGGTCTTTATCAAGGAGCAGCGCCGACATTTCTTTCTCTGTCAGATCATGCTCCTTTTCCAGTTTATCGATGAGTTTACAGGTCAGCTTCTCCGACCGCGGATCTTCCGGCTTCATACCTTTCTCCTCATTCAATGATCCGCACTACTTCCCCGATATACATATCATGTCCTGCCGTAAGAAGCGCCCACTTTTGATCAAGCTGGCTGAAAACATCACATGTAAATTCCATCTGAATCCTCCTTTTCTCCTGCGGCCCTTTACCCCGGCGGATCAGAATCCGTCCACAGGCCACCGCCGCAAGTTCCCTGCGCCGTATCATCAGCTGACACATCTTCTATATCATAGCATATTCACCTGCCGGTTACACTGAAAACTTATATAAAAAAAGCATCGGCAAAACCGATGCTGCAGCGCAAAAAATCCCTGTATTCGGTGAGGGCCCGGCAGATTAATAGCCGCCTTCTCCGCCGCCGTATCCCCATTTGCTCATAAAGCATTTGCACATGCCGTTTTCATCCTTATCGGCGTCGGTGCATCCGCAAGTATCGGGGTCCATGGCGCAGTCAGAACATTGTTTGTTCTTCTTCATGTTGTTAATCTTTGTTTTCATCCAATCATTAAGACCCATAAAACCTCCACCGTAATCGTAATGAGATAAAAGTCTGATTGTTATCGCAAAGATTATCCCCTTTATTTGACTATACCGTTCAATTCTTCACAAGTCAACATTTTTATAAAAAAAGTAAGCTCTCGCTTACTTTTCCGCCGGGCTTGCCGTGCCCGCCTTATTTTTTCGCCGGATCAATACCGCAAAAAACAGAATGACCAGCGCATATGCCGCAATGGAGATCACGGAAGCTTCTATACCGAAATCCCCTCCGGTGATCAGTTCGGAGTCAGAATGCAGCACATAAGTATAGATGGCCATATCTCCGGGCTTGCTGTCTATATGCATAACCCCGAAGGTTGTGGCGTTCCAGCATGCATGTACCAGGGCATTGTTCCAGAAGTTTTCGCTGTAATAGCAGATCACGGAGAACATGACGCCCACTAGCGTTCCCGCAGCCAAGAGCTGCAGAAAACCCGCAAGGCTCATACCATTGGAATAATGCACTGCCCCAAAGAGCACGGAAGGAATAATGGCAGCAACTGCCATGGGAATCTTTTTTTCAAGCAGACCGAACATCACGCCCCGAAAGACCATCTCCTCCACAATACCGGCAGCGATGCTCTGAAACAGAATAGCGGTCACTACCAGCGTTACCTGATCGGAAACAGACATGGAAGCCTTCGTCCACTCTCCCGGCAGCATCATGTAGGTCAGAATCACTGCAGCGGGCAATGCCACCGCTATCACAACCGATACAGGCTTGATGGCAGGCTTGTGAAGCCGGATATGATGTAAGGGCACCTTAAAAAGCTTTTCCATTACAACTTTGACACCCAGATACGCTAAAACGATATATGCGATGGCCGCTGCCGCGATACCCACCGGCGCCGGTAGTCCCAAAACATCCGCCGCAGCCTGGGGAAACTGGGCCAGAAACTGGGCTAATACAACAATAAGCAAGGTGATCAAAAATGCCGCAGGCACCTTCCACCATTGCACTTTTGCTTCTGTTTCCATTTATTCTGTCACCTCTGTATTGATGAATCTGTTTCTTATGACGGGCGGGCCAGGTAGTATCCCTGAAACAGGTCAATACCCATACCTACCAGAAGATCAAACTCTTCTTTTTCTTCCACTCCTTCGGCCACTACCAAAATGCCCATTCCGTGAAATTTCAATATCAGCTGCTGCACATTTTCCTGTTTCTCCGGGTTCTGATGGATCCCGCAGATCAGCTCTCTGTCCAGCTTAACGATGTGGGGCTTCATGATCTCCACCCGTTCCATGTTGTTGATCCCGGTGCCGAAATCATCCACCGACAAAAGATTACCCATATACTTCACGGATCTGCATTTTTCCAGCCAGTGTTCATAGGAAAAATACGGGTATTCCAGATTTTCTATGATCATGCGTCCCCGAATACTGTCACCATAGTACTCCCAAAAGACATCTGCTTCTTCCTGACTCAGACAGTCCGAGGGGAAAGAATTGACCGAAATCTTTTCCGTATAGCCTCTTAAAAAGAATGCCTGCATGGCGCCGAACAGCGTCGCCACCTCCAGCACGTGCAGCCGGTCGGTTTGCATGTATTCATCGATCAGTTCCAGCACCGTCTTATCCGTAGGGCGCATCAGCGCCTCCCAGGCATACACCGTTTTCCCGTCCGGCAAAAAGATGGGCTGAAACACATAATTGATGGATAGCTCTCCCAGAGCCTTCAGTATTTCTTTATCCAAAGGTAAATGGTCGTAATAAATCATCTTTGTGTCAAATCCTTTATTGGGTAGTGCGTTCGTTTCCCGACATCTTCATCTTCAAACATTATAATGAGCCCTCATTCCGTGGTCAAGGGCTCATGTTTACATTTTTCTGTTTTCATTTTCAAAAGGAGGATCTGACAATCTATACCTGCATCGCGGAAAAAGTTAGCGCAAGGTAACTTTTTCTCCTGTTTCTCCAAGGAAGACAATATAGCCGCCGCTGGGCATGGGAAGGTCACTTGTTGCATCCAGATCATGGGTGGTATAGACCACTTCCCCGTATTTATTATATACGTATACCGCACTTTCTTCCGGCCTCTCTTCCAGCATCAGGGGCTGATTTGCCATGGTCTCATCGATCCGGTACCAGCGGGCCTGTCCTCTTTTCAGATCGATCTCCTTCTCTTTCTGCGTAAGCACGGGAAGATCTGCGGCCAGCACATAGGACAGTCCGGTGCTCAGGTTCATGTACCTGCCATTTTCTTCCTGCTCTATGGTAACATCCAGAAGATCACGGTTGGCGCTTGAAGGTATGGTGGAAAAAGCATATGCATGGGTTTCATCGGCAATTTTTACAAGCCTTGTTCCCCAGTTTGTGAATAAAAAGAGATAACCGGGAAGCGCATCATTTTCATAGATCCGGCCGATGGATCTGTCATAGGCTACGGAGGAGGCAATTTCATTGCACAATAGAAAATCCTGATCGCTGATGTTTTTCCAGGCCTGCATCACTTCCTTGCTGACGGGGTTTTCTTCCATTTTTTCACCGGCATACATCTTTCTGTCCTGTTTCCCCAGCCCCGGTGCCACGGATGCTGTCTGCGCCGTAAAGTAAAGATGGCCATTATTCTTCTGAAAGGAGATGACGGTGGGATTCCCGGCGATCTTACCGCCGTCCTCATAGGGAAATGCCAGCTCCGCAAAGGTACCTTCCGTGGTATATACATAATCTGTAACCGTGGTTTTCGTCAGTCCGATCTGTTCCGTATGCACGTATTTGTGATCCGGGAACGAAATATTTATAACGGCAGCACCACCGGCTCCGTCCTGAGATGAATACATCCCCGCAAACGCATCATATTCCTCCGGAATTTCGCCGGCTGTCTGATACTCCGGCCCATCCTCATCGGATACAGTGATCCCCTGCTCTTTAAGCGCCACATCCAAAAGGGCCTGTGCCACAATGCCGTTGTACGTACTGCTTCCGCCGTTTGACAAAACGGAAATACTGATCTGCTCATCCGGTGCCACCATCAAAAATGCATGATTCAGTTCCGCATCCCCTCCTTTGCCCAGGACCTTTACATTCGCTTTGTCATATTTCGGAAGAGAGACCATGTCCCAGCCAAGGCCGCATTCGTCCGCATAGGGATCCTTTCCCCCATCCCAGCGGGTGCTCATTTTCTCTTTGGCAGATTCTGACAGCAGGGATGTCTCTCCTTTAAAAAATGCGGAGCCGAAATTTACCACATCCTTTGCCGTGGAAAAGATGCCGCCGGCGCCAAGAGCCATGGTAATGCCGTTCTCGTAATGACGATGATCCGGCAGGTAGGCCGGCACCAGATCTTCCCGATCGCAAAAGCTTAGTCCGGTTCCGGTATTTGTTCCCTTTGTGGGCTCTGCCAGATACTTTGCCACATAATCCGAATAAGACATGCCGCTTACATTTTCAACGATCCGCTCCAGCAGATCGAAACCGTCATTGCAATACGCTGCATATTCTCCCGGATCCGCCTTCAATCTCTGCCCGGAAAGCACAGGCAGTAGGGAATCGTAATGGACGGGATCGTTATCATTGTATTGGAACATGCCCGGCTGGGTGGAGCCCATGATCCCCGAGGTATGGTTCATCAGCATACGGACCGTGATCTGTTTATACCGCTCATCCGCCATGGCAAAATCCGGGATGTAATACGTCACCGGTGCATCAATGTCCAGCCGTCCCTCATCCGCAAGACGCATAACGGCTGCCGTCACATAGACCTTGCTGACGGAAGCAACGCAGTAGACATATCCGTCTTCAGAAGCAGGGCTTTTTGCATTTACGATCTTTCCCCCATAAGTGGCAGAAAGAAGCGTACATACTGCCATGGAGATCATCACTTTTCGCATTCCTTTATTTTTCATTTAATTCTCCCGCCGGAATCCGGCTTTTTTCATTCGGTCATCAGTTCTGTAACAGAGATCTTTTTGATCCTGCCGGCACTAAAGTAGGTAACGGCGTAGCAAAAGAGGATCAGCCCCACATCTCCCATAAGGATCACGAAAGGGTTAGCGTTTGCTATCACCCCAAAAATCGCCCGCCAGAAGAAACTGTTTAAAAGCACGACACAGATCGACGCCAGCAGGACGGAAAACAGGGTGACGGGCAAAAACTTCAGAGCCATCTGCGTCATAAGATCCCGGGATGAATAGCCCAGACTTTTCATAATGCCAAGGCTGTGGCGGAGTCTTCGTACGTTGGAGGATGAAAGGATAGCCAGGATCACGCCGATCACAAGTGAGATCAAAATTGCCGCGATCAGAGTATACTTTTTCGTTACCTCCGCAATAGGTGCCATCTGGGATTTAATGATCCCCTGATAGGAATTGATCTCCTTGATCACAAAATCCCTGCTGTTTCCGCTGATCATCTGATCCCCGATCCGAATGGCATAATCCACATCCGTCACGCCGTATTGGGATAGCAAAACAGCGATCTTTTCCTGTGCTGCCGCGCGGATCTTATCCTCCACGCTGTCGCCTGCGGCCCCGCCTTCCATGGACTCTTTGGCACTCATGCCGAAGTGGGAAGAAACTGCCGTCTCCAGATCATCAAGGCTGACGCCTTCAGCAGGGTAGACATAGATGGTATGCGCTCTGCCGTCGGCTCTGATCCGTTTATATCCATCCGGTGTCATATAAAGAACCGTACCGCTGTTCATCATGGAACTGATGATGCCGGTAATGATATAGGATTTTTCCAATCCGTTGGAGGTTAAAGTAATCTGATCCCCAAGGGACAGATTCTGCTTCTGTGCCCGGCTGAAGCCGATCATCACTTCGTTATCATGCTCCGGTACTTTTCCATAGCAGGGACGGAGGGTATCGGACAGACCGAAGTCTTCATACACCATGATCTGGCCGGGCTCCCCTGCATCTTTAACGGATACGAATTCCATGTCATAGGTAACCATGGCTTTTTCAACCTCCGGGAGCGCAGCGATCTCATCTTTTATGGCTACAGGATCCACATCACTCATCAGATTGACCATGATAATATTCACATCCGCGCCCATCATGTATTCCAGGCTTTTCGTACCGTCTTTGAAAAAAACAAACATCATCAGTGCAAACAGAACCGTTGTGCCCGCTGTAATGATACAAACGGCAACGCCGATGCCGGACCTGATATCGGAAAGAAATCCCTTCAGCGCCAGCCAGCAATTGACACTGCCTTTCATCTTTGTAAGGGGCATGGGATTTTTCCCGAAATGATGGGCATTGATCCCCCGGCGAAACGCCACAACGGGAGGGTATTTTTTCACCGTATGTGCTTTCAAAAGTGCAAAGAGCGTGACAAGAACAGTTATGATCACAATGACCAGAATGATACTGATCCATTCCGGTGCGTCGTGCATGGTCCTTCCCAGCATGATCATAATGCCCTGATCCAGGGCCGGTGTGATGGCCAGCGCAAGAATTCCGCCGAGGATGGCGCCCAGGCCGCCGGAGAGGATATACTCATACAGGTATGCAAGAGAAATCTCACGGGATCTGTAGCCCAATGCTTCCAGCACACCGATCTGCTGCATCTGATCTTCGATATCGTTACTGATCTTGTGACGGATCATAAACAGAGATGCCACAAAGGTAACAAGAGACAGAAAAACGGTCATCATCAAATACAGCGACAGAAAGACGGTCTCATTGGCCTTCTCATTTTCAAAAGAAAGATCAAAGAAGTCGGACCGGATATTTTCCGATGAGGACGCTTCACATCTGTCGATAAAATCGTCCAGGGAAAAATCCGCAGCGCCGTCAAATCCCAACCCGGTATAAGAGTGGGCGTTGCCGGAGTCAAAGATCATGGAAAAAAGATCAAAATCCTCATCCGAGATCACGCATTTAAAACCGTAGGCATCGGAAGACTGCAGCCCGCTTTCATAAAAACCAACAACGGTAAAAGGATAAGAAGCAGTTGCTTTCAGAACGGTGAAGCTATCACCCACCACATACCCTTTGCTGATTCGAAATGTATCGGGAAGCCAGATGGGATGCTCCACCTGCAGGATTTCTTCTTCTGTCATGGCTTCGGTCTTTACAAAATCCTCCAGCTGCCGCTCTGTCTTATTCGTAACAAAAAGCAGGTTATGGGAAATGGGCTCACCCCGGTTGTCCAGCACGTCCGTCATGGCGCAATAGATGTAGCGGTTTTCCGAAAGCCGCTCCGGATGATATTCCTCTTCCAGGATCTTTTTAAACTCATCATGATATTTCTCTTCCCCGATCAAAAGCAGACGATTTACGCTACCGGAAGCTTTAATGCTTTCATCAAAAGCATGATCGATCCGGGATCCGTTTGCCAGAAACACCGAGAACATAAAGGTGGTGATCAGGGTCAGAAACACGATGGCCAGCGCCTCGCGCTTACTCTTTTTTATATTGAATAAAGATAATCGCAACAGTCTCATGTCTATGATCACCATCCCATCTCTTCCAGAAATGCCGTCAGTTTGTTTCTGCGCTCCTTAAGATCGTTTTCCCCATACACCGGCATGGAGAAATCTCCCACGATACCGCCATCCCGCAGATACAGTACCCGTGTTCCCCGCAGGGCGGTTTTCAGATCATGGGTGACCATGACAATGCTCTGGCCCTTTTGATGCAGCCCGGTAAAGATATCCAGTACGTCCCGGCCGGCAGAGGAGTTCAACTGCCCCGTGGGTTCATCGGCAAACAGGATCTTCGGATCATTGATGATGGCCCGTACGATTCCCACCCGCTGGGCTTCCCCGCCGGAGAGCTGGCTGGGATATTTTTTCAGATCCTCTTCCCCAAGACCGACTTTTCTCAAAAGGTCTTTTGCTTTCTCTACAAGCTCCGGTGAGTTCTTTTGTACGATCAATGCCCCGGTGAGCACGTTATCCAAAACATTCTGATTATCCAGAAGGTACACACTCTGAAATACGAAGCCGCAGTTTCCCCGCCGGAACACCGCCAGTTCATCATTGGAATAATTCTGAATCTCGGTTCCGTTAAACAGCACTTTTCCCATGGACGGTTTATCCATTCCCGAAAGTGCATAAAGAAGGGTGGATTTACCGGAGCCGGAGGATCCCATGATGACGGTAAAATCACCTTCCCGGATCTCAAGGTCCAGATTTTTTATGACGTGCTGCTGCAGGCCGCCGTTTGAAAAAGATTTGCAAAGTTTTTCCGTTTTTAAAATTGAAGAAACCATATACATACGTCCTTTCCGAAGGTTACGGGTCCAGATCCCGGATTCGTTCTATGGTCGTATTATATATGGTTTCCTGCAAGACTTCTTTGTAAGAGTCTTATATAATTCTTATCAAATTCTTAACCGGGCTGTCAGCTCAAAGGGATCAAAAGGGTGATGCCGAAGCCGTCATCCGTGTTCATCACAAGAAGCTGGCCATCCATTTTTTCCATAAGCATGGCTGCAATATAAAGGCCCAGTCCGTTTCCGCTTTCCTTACTGTCCGCCCACTGTTTTCCCCGGTAAAACTTATTGGTGATCAGGCTAAGCTCTTCCGGCGGAACCCCCGGTCCGTGATCGGCAAGATGCATTTCCAGAAAATCCTCCACGATCCTGTAAGTGATATCGATCCTGGTTCCCGCGTATTTGTAGGAATTGGAAATAATGTTTCCGATCACCTGACTCATGCGCCTGCCATCCATCCGGATCAGCACTTCCGGCACGGACTCCGAAGCGGCCAGGTTCCTGTCATCATATTTCTTTACGATCTCCTGCAGGATGGAAGCTTTTTCATCGGTGCAGCTGACTTTAAACTGCCCCAGATCTTCCAACGTCGAGGAAAACAGATCGTTTACCAGCACATCGATCTGATCCGCCTTCTTATAAATGTTGTCCAGCTTTTCCGCAAGATCTGAAGCATTCCCGGAAAGCTCCTGTCCGCTTTCCAGCTTCGCCTTCAAAAGCTCCGTTGTCAGCTTGATGCCGGTAATGGGGGTTTTCAGATCATGACTTAAGGAAGCCACCAGTTCCCGCTCTTTTTTCTGCAGTTCGATCTCCCGCCTCTTGGACCTGGCCAGTTCCTCCCGCATGATATCAAAGCTTTCGGAAAAAGCCCCAAAGAGATTATCCCGGTCCATGGAAAGGGGCTGATCCAGTTTTCCCTCCGCAATGTCCCCTGCGAAATCCCGCAGATTCCGGAAGGGGATCACGATCCGTTTTCGCACATAGCCTCCAAACAAAAATGCTCCGGCAAGGATCAAAAGGCCAAAGGTTCCTGTCAGAAGCAGCAGCCTGATTTTTGCCGCCCTGCCGCCGTCATCGATCAGGATCACGCTTCCCAGGATCCGCTCATCCCGGATCACATAGGTATAGGGATAGCGTCTTTTAATGGCTGTGGTGATACCGTGCCGCCCTTTTTCCGCATTGGCACCCGACGCATACAGAACCGTATCTCCCGAGTCTAAAATCACGAAACTGACCCCGTAATCATTTTTCCCCAGATCCTGCAGATGATCCCAGCACATCTGTGCATCTTTTGTGATATCATTCAGTTTTATGATCTCTGCTTCCTGCCCCGTTTCGCCGCTTTTTAATACCGTCACTGCGGCAAAGAGCATAAGCGCCGCAAAATAGAAAACACCCAGCAGGAGCACAAGTTTGTAATAGTTTTTCATTCTTCTATGATATAGCCCACGCCCCAGATTGTTTTAATGATCTTCGGTTCCTTGGGATCTTCTTCGATCTTTTCCCGCAAGTGCCTGATATGTACGGCCAGGGTTCCTTCCCCCACAAATTCATCATCCCATACATTCTTAAGCAGTTCGTCCTTGGTCACGACTCTGCCCGTATGCTCACAAAGATACAACAGCAGTTTATACTCCATGGCCTTCAGGGAAACGCTCTCTCCCCGCAGCACCACTTTATGCAGGTTGGTATCCAGACTCACCTGATCCGTAAGGGAAAAAATGCCATCCCCGGCTGCTTTGCTCAGGTTTCCTTCCCGGCGTTCCAATCCGGCGGCTTCTTTAGCCTTTTCGTATCTGGTCAGGATGGCTTTGACTTTTGCCAAAAGCACATTCAGTGTATAAGGTTTCTTGATGTAGTCATCACCGCCGATATTCAGGGCGATCAGCACATCATCATCGCTGGTTCTGGCGCTGATGAATAAAATAGGCATGTCATAGTTTTGCCGCACTTTTTTGCAAAGCTCAAAACCGGACCGCTCACCCAGATTGATGTCCAAAAGAAGCAGCGAGATCACATGCTCTTCCAGAAATGCAACCGCCTCATCATAGCCGGTCACATAAGCGGTCTTAACCTCAAACATATTGAAATATTCTGCGGTGGACTGTGCGATCACTTCATCGTCATCGATGATCAGCACTTTGTAGTTTTCTTTTGTTTCCATCGAAGATCCTTTCTTAATCTTTTTTACTGCAGACGAAAATATTATAGCACAAAAAAGAACGCCCCTCCACCGGATGCGGTGGAGCAGGCGCTCTGTGTCTTTCCATGATATGGGGCGAACCTGTCAGACCGGTTTGCACCGGTTAGCATGACTTTAATGAATATAGATATAACCAGTAGCTACAATATGTTCTGCCACTGCCGCAATAGCCATAATGACCGCTATCACCACAATAGCCTTTACCGCTTTGGATGCCGTCGGGCTCTGCTCGATCCTGCTGTGCTTTCCGCTCGCATACAATAATACGATCACGGAAAAAGCAAGCAAAATATAAGATACGATAGCATCCACACCGATCAGGCTTCCTATGATCGCCCATGCGTACATTGAGGGCATATCATGCGCTATGGCAAATGCCTCCACAACATTCAAAACGATCAGGCAAATCGCAACGATCAAGTTCGCCAGACTCATAAACCTGATCCATTTGAGCATGGTTTTCTTTTCCATTGCCGAATAATCGGCCATCTTTACTGCTGTTTCTTTCACTTCACTGTTCATGTCTTCTTTTCTCCTCTCTCCGTCGATGATCTCGCGGACATCCACATCATACATCTCGGCAATGTCCACAAGAATAGAGATATCGGGCATGTATGCCCCCGTTTCCCATCTTGAGATTGTACGACTGGATACACCTAGTTTTTCTGCTGCCTGTTCCTGGGTAAGATCCTTCTCTTTTCGAAGCTCCTTCAAAAATCCTCCCGTTTTCTTTTGGTCCATCTGGTTCCTCCTTCATATCATCGGGGTACTTGTGCCCTATGGGTACTTGTGCCCTGTGGGTACTTGTGCCCTGTGGGACATCTCGGACTCAGGTTAGCAGAAAAACTTGCCTGATAACACGACATAAACAGCGAATAAAGGCACCGGACAGGTCTGTCCGGTGCCGCAAACAGCTAGACAAATACGACGTTTCTTCGAAAAATCGTCATCCTGTACAGGTTATAAGTAAATGTTCGTTTGCAATATCATTGTACACGTTACATGCAAAATCGTAAACATCATATACATGGACAATCTTCCGAAGAGCTTCATTTTCCGTAAAATCACCGGTCAGGTCCCGGCATCCGCCAAGTTTGTCAGGCGCAAAATGAAGGGTTTTCTCATTGTGGAATACAGCCGTATACAGGATCCTTGCTTCCACAAGATCCTGGAAAATATGACTTCCATAGGATAATTCAGGATTATACCCGGCTCCGCTTTCCTCTGTTTCGCATATGATCTCATAGGCACTGATATCGGAAAATGCAGTGGGAATCCCAAGCTCCGGTGAAGATGTCCCCACCCGTCCTGGCACGATGAGCATCATATGTTTTTCCAGATCCCGGTAATGCCAGTTGATCTTACCGATCAGCTTTGCCACAAGATCCTTTTCTTTATAAGGCATATTGTAATAGCCCAGGGGATCCACATAAACGATCAAATCCAGTCTTGTGGCTTTGCACATACCCATGGAGGATCCTTTACTTTCCAGCAGGATCTGCTCCGCAGGCACATCCGGCGGAATTACAGTTCCCGATTTTCCTTTTTGAACCTGAAGGGGACGACATTGCAAAAGATCTACGGAGTATTCTCCGTTTTCCGACAGATTGATGGTAAACTCCGTATCAACGGGATACTCGTACTCTTCCTCAATGCAGGAAAGCATCCGTTTCATCTGTTCCATTAGGGCAGTGTTTTCCACAAGACCCTTACAGGAAATGAACTTCACATCCCGTCTTCTGCCCATTTCCCGCAGCCTGCTCTCTGCATCATAATCATGCTCAAACAGAATCGTATCCAGATACCCGGGAATATCTGCCTCCACATCCTCCAGGGAAAGCCTCTTTAAGGTCTGCTCTGCCATATTGATCACCTCCGCCTTTCCCTGGGAAAACTTATGTTTATCCGCAGAGGAAGAGTAGGAAGTCTTTTGGGGCATATCCAGATTGACGATCCTGGGATAAGATCCTTCCGTGCGGTCCACCGCCGAGGTACCAAGCCCCATAACAAGCCGCAGCATTCCCGCCGAAGGGTCACATTCTTTCATGATCCTGTATGGGCTGTAGGAATACCCCACCCCTGCCGCACAGGGCATATAGTTGGAACCGTAGTAGGAACCGGACACACGCTGGATCAAAAGCGCCATCTGTTCATCTCTTTTATCAAGGCCACGTCTTTTCCGGTAATCAAGGGCAGACAGGCTCATGGAGCTGGCATAGACCACCTTGATGGCATGCTCAAATTCCGCAAGCCTTTCCTCCAGGCTCCCTCTGTTCACGCAAAAAACGGATTCATATTTTCCGGCGAAAGCATTCCCGAATCCGTCCTCTAAGATGGAACTGGAACGAACGATATAAGGATCCTGGCCGTAGTATTCGATGATCCCCACAAACCGGTCCCGCATGGCTTCCGAAAAAGTACCTGACATGATCTTATCCGCAAACTCACCCGCCAGTTCAAAATACCCTTCCTCCGTCCGCTGGCGGATCCTGGTATCCCACAGATTGTTGTCCACGATATAGGTGTAATACAGATCCGATCCCACATAGAAAGAATCATGGGGCTCTAACACCTCACTGATATCCGGCTCCTTATTGCGGATGATGGCCCGGGCAAGAAGCATACCGCAGGCCTTGCCTCCGATCATGCCGGTTCCTACCATATGGTCTCTGACCGCAAAATAATCATCCGGTGTAAAGTGTTTTTTCACCATCCGGCGCATCTTTTCATCACGGGTCATCATGATATCACACATCTGGGAACAGTCATCCGTGATATCCATTCCGTTTTCCTTCATGAGCTTCACCCGGTTAAAATACCTGTCCCAGGAATCCGAATACTGTTCCTCTGCCGACCGCTGGGCAAGACCCAGGGTCTGATAGAACCTGCTGGATCTGACGCCGTCCAGGATCGGCTGAAAATCTCCGTTTTCCGGATCGTAGATATGAGGCAAAAACATGGTCTCCGAATTTCTGTTCCACACCTTTTCGGGACGCACATAAATGCTCTTTTTATCCGCATACACATCAAAGAAAAGCTGGGTGGTATTCAGGATCTTATTCACGGCCTGCACCGAATGCTTTCCTCTGATGATGGGGAAAAATGCCACGGTATCCAGTATAAAAAGGAAGGGGCAGGTAACTCTGAAAAAGTTGCCCATCATAAGGTCCGTTGCCCATGCGGTCTGTAGCTCCGACAGGCAGTCAAACACATAAAAAGCATCCTTTCCTTCCTCTTCGATCACATTATGGATCGTCACCGTGAAATCTTCGAATCTGTGGGAAAGAGGGACCTCAACTTTTTTCACCTCCGGGCAGTCCGCAAGAAGGGGCTCATGACTAGCAAATCTGAAATATATGATATTACGCTGATCCTCAATGGCCTGCCTGACATAAGGCTCCATGAACAGCTTAAACTGTGAAAGATCCGATACCCGCCATACCACATTGTCTCCGAGACGGATATTGTCAAGTGCCTCATCCATCTGCGGTATTCCACTCTTTACTCTGTCAAATGCAGCCATATCCCTTTCCTCCCCTGTCAATCGGGCCGGTCCGAACCCTCCCGATCAAAATGCAAAAAGGCGCCTCATCCTGTATGGATGAAACGCCTTTGTTTCCTTGGTTTATATGCATTTATCTTATCATTCCGTGCGGGAAAATGCAATACGCGAAAGTTTCATCTTCGCAGATAAACGATCAGCTCGCCGCCTTCTCGTTTATTGTTCGGAACCACTTTAATGTAGCCGTCTTCCTTGGCTATGATCTCCCTTGTAAGATAGAGTCCGATGCCAACGCCTTCCTCCTGCTGCACCTCACTCCCCCGGTAGAACCTGCCAAAGATTTTTGCCGTTTCTTCCTCGCTGATCCCGGGTCCGTTGTCGATGACGTGGATGGCCTGATACATCTCAAACTGCTCGGCAAAAACTTCGATCCTTCCATTTTCCGGACTGTACTTTACCGCATTGTCGAGAATGTTGATCAGCGCCTCATTTGTCCACTTCAGATCAAAGGATGCCTTCAGTGCTTCGTTCTTCTTATGGGAAATGGATATGTTCTTCAGTTTTGCCTTGGATTCCACGGCAGAAACAGAAGTTTCGATCAGTTTGTCAACCGGACCTTCCTGTGCTTTTACCGTCAGCGTTCCGTTTTCCAGACGGGACAGCTTTGTCAATGCGTCGATCAAAAATTCCAGTCTGGCATTCTGCTTATCGATCATGGCTGCGAAGCTGCTGATCTTTTCAATGGATGCGTTTTCCCCACGGGCGGCTTCCTCTTTCAGAAGCTCTGTGTACATCCGGATATTGGTCATAGGCGTTTTCGTCTGATGAGATATATCCGATATGAACTGCTCTAGCCTGTGCCTCTCTGCCTCCAGGTTCTGATTGGATAAAACCGAGCTGCCCAGGAATTCCTTCCATCTGGATTCCAGCCTCGAAAGCCTGGTTTCTTCGTAATCGCTTTCTACAAAAGTTCCTTCTATTGCCGCATCCAGCATCTCTTCGATCCTGGCTATTGTTTTGTTTTCAAACATATTAATCCTTTGCTTCCTTCCGATCACATTTACGAAGTAATCAATCTTTCCGTCGGTCACGGATGTTCTATTCCACCCGAAGTCTGTCTATCACGCTTCTCTTACTGAGTCTATTATATGCAATCACAGGGATGATGACAATCAGTACCAGAATAAGAGGAAGACATACACCTAAAGGCATCAGCGTAAATCTCCAGACAAACATTCCAAGGGCATCAGCCAGGAATCGGATGGCAGTTACGTTCAGGATAGATGATACGATCACCGATACCACCATGGTCCAGATAAAGTAAGTAGAACCTTCCTTCATCAGCTTGGTCCTAAGCTGACCGCCTGTCATTCCAACCGCTTCCAGCATGGCGAGCTCTCTGCTTCTGACGATGATGGAAGTTGCCATTGTATTGGCAAAATTCATCAGTCCGATGAGTCCCAGGATCACTGCCAGAACAACTCCTACGATCCCAATGGTATCGCTGAGAGATTTGTATTCCGCAACTACGCTTTCTTTTGTAGCGCAGTCCAAATCGGGATCTTCCGAAGCAATGTACTGTTCTCTCGATCAGTGCTACAACACTCTCCTCTATGTTAAAGCTGTGATAAAACTCCAGATTGACGCTCATCCAGCCTGCAAAACCGTTGTCTTTACGTTCCGGATATGTGATCATTTTAACAGGCGCGTACTTTTCCTGAAGTTCCTTTGATACAAGCGCCATCTGGGCCATAGCCACTTTATCACCGTGATAATAACCGCTCAATACAAATTCCTGAGTAATCTCCTCATCATCTACCAGAAGAGTCGTTGTAAATGTGCTTCCGACCTCCGCCGGTACACCCAGCTTCTCAAGCACAAGATCACTTGTTACGATCTCATTTTCCTTTGCAGGAAGGTTTCCTACTTCCGGATAGCAAAAGCTTTTTCTTGCACTCTGTTCCTCTGAATAATAAACTTCGGTGGGGAGTTTTTTCAGATTCTCACCGGAAAGATATCCTACCATGATATTGTAGGAGACCTCTTTCAGCCGGGGATCATCTTTCACCTGCTCATACTCCGGCTCGCTTAAATACTTGAATCCAGCTTGATAAGTGGTACCGATCTTTCTCATGGAAGAAATCTGGATTTCCTCAATGGCACTTCCGCCTACTGTAAAAAGTGACGAAAACAGAAGCGTTGTAAGAATCACCGCTCCGATCAAAACCATGTACTTCTTAATGTTTGACCTGATCCCGCTCAGGGCAAGTTTTGAAATTGCTTTTTTGCTTTTTACTCTCTTCATTTTTTCATTTCCTCTTTTATGAATTTTTCTCGTTTTCTGAACTGTATTCATCCTAACAAAAATTTCTTTCCAGATTATTTCTCAAATCTTTCACATTTGAAAGAAATAAAAAAAGAGCGATTCCCAAGTAGGAATCACTCCTTTGCATACTATAAAAATCAATCGAACCTGTATCCCTGTCCGTACACCGTGCTGATGTGCTTTACATCTGCGCCGCCGTCGATCTTGCTTCTCAAACGATTGATGGTAACCGACAGAGCGTTTTCATCCACGAAGGCTCCGTCATTTCCCCAGAGTCTGTCGATCAGAAGGTTCCGGGTCAGCACACGGCCCTTGTTATCCAGAAAGATCTTAAGCAGTCTTTGCTCATTCACACTTAGAACAAGCTCTTCCTTCCCTTTCTTAAAGATCAGCTTGTCAAAGTCAAACGTCATATCATCCAGTTCATATAGCAGCGTCTTATCGGCGCCCTCATTTTTTCCGGATGCCTCCTTTGCGATCTCGCTTCTTCTGATCAGGGAAGCAACTCTTGCTCTGAGCACCGCAAGACTGAAGGGCTTTGTAAGAAAATCATCCGCTCCCAGGGTAAGCCCCGTAACCTCATCCATTTCCAGGTCATTGGCCGTAAGGATCAGCACAGGTACGTTACTTCTTTCCCGGACAAATTTCAGATAATCATATCCGCTGCCATCGGGAAGATTCAAATCCAGAATGATGAGGCTGAGCTCGTCGCCGTAATTCAAAAATCCGGTCTTGGCATCTTTTATCAAATGTTCCTTGTGAAAGGAATTCCCATCACTGAGGGTGATGGCAACGCCCTCACTAAGAGAAAGATCATCTTCTACAATCTGTATATTCATGCCCGATCACCTGCATTTCCTTCCAGGAACTTATACAAAAGTTTATACAGCTCCCTTCCTTCTTTTTCAGATAAAGGCGATCCCTTTTGGGAAAGCGCAAGGGGTATATCCTTGCATTTTTCCTTAAGAGCATTCCCTTTCTTCGTAATGCTGATGATCGTAACCCGCTCATCCTCTTTGGAACGTTTCCTGGTCACATAACCTTCTTTTTCAAGGTTTTTTAAAAGGGGCGTCAGTGTTCCCGCATCCAGATGCAGAATGCTTCCCAGCTGTCCCACATTCACGCTCTCCTTCTCCCACAGGACCATAAATACCACGTACTGTGTATAGGTAAGGCCCAACGGTTTGAGATACGGCGTGTATGCTGCAACGATCTTCCTTCCGCATGCATAAAGCGGAAAGCATAGCTGATTTTCAAGTAAAAGCTGCTCATACTCTTGTGCCATGATCTACCCCTTATAAACTTACCGGCCGGCGCCACTTGCGTCGGCAGTTCTTTCTCACTGCGTTATTATAACAATCCCTCCACGAATTTGTCCACCTTTTCCATCTTCTCAGTAGGCTCAAATCTTGCAACCACGTTTCCGCTTCTGTCTACAACAAACTTGGTAAAGTTCCATTTGATCTCCGGATTGTTCTTATAATCCTTATCGATCTTCTTCAGCATGGTGCTCATTGCCAGAGCTGCGGGGCCTTTGCCGAATCCTTCAAATCCCTTCTGCTGCTTCAGATACTGAAACAGAGGGATCGCTGTCTCACCGTTAACATCCGCCTTCTTCATCTGCGCAAACTGTGTATTATACTTCAGCTGGCAGAAGTCGTGGATCTCCTCATCTGTTCCCGGGGTCTGTCCCGCAAACTGATTGCAGGGAACATCTACGATCTCAAATCCCCTGTCGTGATACTTCTCATACATTTCCTCCAGATCCTTATAGTGGGGCGTAAAACCGCATCCCGTTGCGGTGTTCACCACAAGGACAACCTTTCCTTCATAGTCCTTCATGGAAATCTCTTCACCTGTAGCTGCCATTACACTCTGCTCATAAAAACTCATGGTATGTACCTCCTTTTGTTTTCCTTTTGTTTTCCTGTTGTTTTCCTTTTGTTATCTTTTGGGGTGACTTTTTGGTAGTTCTTTTCATTTACCTTTGACCATATTATATTTTATCAGATGTATTTTGTCAAGAATCTTTTTTTATCACCTCTGTTTAACATTCGTTTAGCCTTTGTTTAGCCTCCGTTTAACCTCCGTTTAGCCTCCGTTTAACCTCCGTTGGATCTCTATTTTCTCAATCATTTCTTGATCATCCGATATGAATTGCTCCGCTGCCGTCGTTTTTTATTGAATTATGACCCTGCGCCCTTCCTCCTGAGCTTTTGGGTCATACCATTCTCTTGATTTTTTTTGGTTTCGCAACAATTCTATGACCTAGCGTACAGCTTGCAAGGGCTTTAGGTCATATTATTCTTCATGTTCCTTGCCGGTCTTTACTGATTTAGCGATGAATCCATGACCCGGATGAACCCTACGATGGCTTTAGGTCATAAAGCACAGATTGTCCGGGTGCTTCTGCTGTACAATCTATGCCCCAAATGACAGGCAGCAAGAGCTATAGGTCATACTCTTCTCCCGCGCTTGCTGATCTCTGACCGTTTCTTACTAGCCTGCGCTTGCTGATCTCTGGCCGTTTCTTACTAGCCTATGCTTGCTGATCTCCGGCCGTTTCTTACTAGCCTATGCTTGCTGATCTCTGGCCGTTTCTTACTAGCCTGCGCTTGCTGATCTCTGGCCAATCCTTGCTAATCTATGCTGATCCTTACTGACCTTTGCTTGTTTTTCGTTTCTTCTTATCTCTTTCTTCCCTTCCTGCCAGGATCTGTGATAGAATATCGCATAAATCAATTGAGCGGCCTGTGCTGCGGGAAGGAACCTGATATGAATACGGAACAAATTCGTTTTTTGGAAAAAATTGCTGCCGACGGATATGTTGGCTTAGAACAGAAAGACTATGACGGATGGGAGCTTCGCTTCACGCAGGGCTTTACCGGCCGTGCCAATTCCATACAGCTCAAAGCTCCCTCAACCATAGCATTGCCCGAGAAAGTAGCTTACTGCGAAAAGGAATATGCCGCCCACGGTCTGCCTTGTTTATTCAAGCTGACAGAAGCGGACAAAGATTTGATCTCCTATCTGGAACAAAGAGGCTACACCTCCGTAAAACCTACGGACGTAATGACCCTTGCACTGAATGAAAAAACCACTGCCTGTGACGAGACAGCGGTTTTAGAAAACGTACATTTCAGCTCCGATCCGGAGGGCTGGTTTGAACCTTATTTTGCATTTGAAGGACTGACAACCCCCCTGCAGCAGGACCTGTCCAAAAGGATCCATGCCAAGGTAACAGTGGACAAAGTCTATATCCGCATTATGCAGGATGATACCGTAGCCGCCGTTGCATCCCTTGCCATCGAAAGCGGATACAGCCTGCTTCACAATGTGGTGGTGGCTCCGAGCCTTCGCGGAAAGGGCCTTGGAAAAAAACTCTGCCGGGCTGCAATGCTAAAATCCAAAGAGTGCGGCGCAACCCACATCTATCTTCAGGTAATGCAAAACAACCCGGTAGCCTTCAATCTGTATCAAAAACTTGGTTTTGAAAAACAGTACACCTATTATTATGTGATGAACCATGCCGATGAATTCCGAAAAACGGTAGAGACTGCTGTATGATCGTTCATACCCTCTGCCTTTTATTCGGTTACCTTCTGCTTCTTGCCCTTAAACCCTTTCTTCTTCAGAAGCTTTCCATAGGCTTTGGCTTTTCTTTTTCCATCACAAAACGATCGATCCGTTCCGGATAATCTTTGTATATTTCTTATTGGGGATCAGCGACATCATATGATCCGCTCTCCATTTTTTTCTCGAATTCATCCACCGGAAGGGGCTTATCGAAATAGTAGCCCTGGGCGTATTCACAGGAATTCTCCCTGAGGATCCTGATCTGCTCCGCCGTTTCAACGCCCTCCGTAAGGCACTCAATCCCCATATCGGAAGCCATGGCCGTTATGTGCTTGTAAAGCACTGTGGACGAATCATTTTTCTCAGCGTAGCTCATGGGAAGGAGACTTTTGTCAATCTTCATGATGCTCCAGGGAAGCTCCCTTATGATATTCAAGGAAGAATACCCCACGCCAAAATCATCTATGGAAGTATGGATCCCGATCTTCTCGAACCCTTCCACAAGGTTCTTCAGTTTTTGGTAATCCCCTTCGGATGTGGTCTCTGTCAGCTCGATCTCGATATACTCATAGGGAACATTGTTTTTTTGTATCACGCTTACGATATGATCAAGCAGGCCGTGATCTACCAAATGTTTTCTTGAAAAGTTCACCGATACCCTGACCGCTTTTTTCCCGGCATCCAGCCATCTTCTTATGTCTTTGCATGCAAGATCGAGCATGTAAAAATCCAGCCTGCAAATATCCGTATTTCTCTCCAGTATGGGAATGAATTCCATCGGCGGGATCGTCCTTCCGTCCCTGATCCACCTGCAAAGTGCCTCCGCTCCCATGATCTGTCCGGTTTCAACATTAACCTTGGGCTGATAGTATGCTTTGAATTCACCTTTTTCCAAAGCTTCCTCAAAATACCTGCGGACTTTCGAGACATTCTCCTTCATCTCAAGATTCTTCAGGCTTGCATAGTAAATATCCCCCTCGTCAGATGCCTTTGCCATCTGGCCTGCGGGCATTATGACATCGACTATATTGCCGGGTCTTTCAAGCCTGAACTCTTTCGGGATCATGAAAATCCCCACATACGCTGACACATCAACCGTACTTGCGATCTGCGGATCATATACGATGGATGCCCCCTTGAGAAAAGTAATGATATCCTCTAAAAGCTCATTGGGAAAGATGGCTGCGAAATTGTCTCCTCCCACGCGGCACACCGTCCCCCGATCCGCGATCAGATCTTTTACGGCATCAAAATGCGCTCTCATCACCACATCGCCCCGTTCCATGCCGATGTCGCGATTGATCATGGAAAACTGTTTCAGGTTGTACATAATTGCAGTGTAGCCGTTTAAACCGCCCTGCCTGCTCATTTTTTCAAGATGCCGGAAAAAATATGCAAAATTGGGATACCCGTTACTGTCATGATAGGCCAGTTTTTCTACCGCTGTCTGCAGCCGGTTACGGCCGATGTAACTCATTAATGCCCGCAGACAGATGTCCAGATTCCGCTTCTCCTCTTCATCGAGGGCCGGCGTATCCTTCGCAGTATAGGCTGTGATCCGAACAATCGCTCCGATATCTGACAGGAATTCCTGTTTCATCACGACCTCATCAGCAGGACCCTCGTCAAAATCGCAAAGCACCTCACCTTTGCCGTCTTTTTCATCTGTTATACTCTTGTAAACCTCTGTAACGACTTTGGTAAGGCGAAAGTAACGCGCCACCCGGCACAGATTATCCACTAATCTCTCTCGCGAGAAATGCTCATAGTCAACCATTGAATTGATCAGCTCAACAAACTCTTTCAGAAACAATTCATTTTTCATTTCCGGATCCTCCAGGGACGGTCCCTCAGACACTATAAGCTGTTTCGCTGATTATACCACAAAAACCAAACACTGCGCTACCCGTTAACGGGCAGCGCAGTGCACAGACAGTCCATATCTATATAAGTTGCGGGCAGCCGCAAAGCTTCCTCATTTGTCAGCTGTCTGCTCCAGGCTTCATCGATCCGGATGCCCGTATCAATCTCAATCTCGTGCTCAAATTGTGCAACCTCTCTTTCCGGCATATCAAGAGGGATTCCGGCATGTCGATCAGTATGATGTTGTTTTTTCGCTTTCCATTTTGTGTATTCCTCAACTATGATGCAATCTTCATGAATCCGACTCTATAACATACAGTTTCTTAGTATCGATATCATAGACACCAAGCGACACATCTGTAAGTATCTTTGACCTGGCATTTCGGTTGATCATTTTCCATTTATAATTCTTCATTTCCGGAATCTGAACATAATCAGTGATACTTTCCAAATAATCATTCACCTCTCCGGAAAAAGGAGCGTTTTCCCATTCCTCAAAATATGTGTTAGAATTCTCCCCCACAGAAACCAGATATAACGCCGTTCCTTCGTACGGTACACCCTCATAGTCATTATAAATTACTTGGAGATCATTCGGCTCACATTCCACATGAAACTGATCCGCAATCCTCTTATTCGCTGTCTCATTATCTCCTACCGTCCTACAGGAAACCAGCAGAGAAGCCAGACATGAAATCAAAATAACCATTTTTGTGTTTGATACCATATTGCAAAGCCCCTTCCGTACTTAGTACATTGTACCACAAACAGGAAAAAGCGGGATATTCAAATCCCGCTTTTTCCCTCAGCTATTCATTAATGCAATCATTTTTTCGAAATCATACTCACGTATGACCTCAGCCCCATCAGGTGTTTCGCATTCCTTATCTGTGATGACCACCTCTGCTTCAGATCTATCATCAACAAGCTCAGTTGCCATCATCTCAAAGAACGAATGAACATTTATGATACGGGTAATGCCAAAGTAATCAAGCACAAATCCCATATCGGTGGTGCCTGCCACACCTGCAGAACTATCTCTTGCCATATTCAGCCAGATCAGTTCATTCGTTTCAAGATCAAATCCGTAAAGGTATGCGAACATGCTGTTGCAATCGATCCTGAATGCAGACTGAACTGTCTTAGGCTCATAAACTTCTCCGGAGTCATTTCTATCTCTTGTCATGTACCCGGCTCTGCAGATACACTTGTCAAAGGGAACACGGGAATACACATTGTCACAAAAAATCAGGTAGCGGATGTCAGGATAGCGGATCTTGAATGCATCAAGATCTATATCAAAGTATTCCGAACCTCCATTGTATCCGCTTGTCTGATCCCCTGAATAAGTGATGGCCTTTGAATTATTTCCGGCCATTGTTCTCCAGGAAAACTCGATGCGCCGTCCCTCTTCGCTGATACCAAATACTGACAGGTCGATATCATCTACCTTCTCCCAGTACGTGAAAGCACGGAGCTTTTTCTCTCCCACATCTACACGGATCCTGGAGCCACGGG
>JAIKWF010000053.1 GCA_024685005.1 Lachnospiraceae bacterium | reverse complement strand
TTGACCGAAATCGCTTCAGCGATAAGTTTCCGTTCGACTTGCATGTGTTAAGCACGCCGCCAGCGTTCATCCTGAGCCAGGATCAAACTCTCATGTTTAAAGTTTTGTCCCGGACAAGATAACGTTAGCTATCTTAATCCTAATTTACCTTTTTAAAGGTTTTGTCTGTTCTCTGAATTATTCTCGGATCGTAAGCCAGAGTTGCTATCGATCCTTTGGAATCTTTCAGGGTTGCATTGCTGTTCATTTGTCAAGGTTCACAAACACATTTCCGTGTTGTCTTGCCGCCGCTTCATTTCGCAAGCAGCTTGACTATATTATCATCCATATTTCCAAATGTCAATACTTTTTCCAAAACTTTTTTAAACTTTTTTAAATGGCTATTTCACCTGCACCTGAACACGCTTGCAGATCCCGTTCTGGGTATAAACAAGGATCTTCGTCTTTCCTTTTTTCCGTCCCCGGATTACGCCCTTTTTGGTCACCGTAACGATCTCGGGATTCAGACTTTCGTACCGGATCACCGCAATGTGCTTTTTCACCTTTTTCTTCTTTTGGGCCTTAGCCTTCACTTTGGCCTTTTTCTTTTTGCGCACTGTAAGCTTTGTTTTACGCAAAGTCACTCCCGTAGGGTTGCCGAATTTGCTGCCCTTGGTAACAGCATGTACAGAAGGCGAAAGCGTAAGCACTTTATCTTCCGTCTCTCCCTTCCTGTAAGCCATGACCATATATTTATAGTACTTGCCCTTCTTCAGCTTCCTGAATGTGCAGCCGGTGGCAGATCCTTTTTCAATGGTTTTCAGTCGTTCCATCTTTGCGCCACACTTTGCGCCATATATGATATAACCGTCCGCGCCCTTTACTTTCTTCCATTTCAGGCGAAGGGAATTTTGTGTCTCTTTGCTTACTTTAAGATAAAGATACCTTTGGGTCGCACCGGGAAGGTCTGCCTGATCGGTGTCAAAGGACAGGATCTCCTGTTCTTCCTCTGCAACTCCAACGTCCTCCGTGGCAAAATCAAAAAACTCTCCATCGATCGTCGTCTCATCTCCCTGCTTTTTGCCATTGCGCTGCGAAACGCCTGCCCCGTGTGCAGGGTCATTATTCACATCAGGCTTGGGATCCTGCCCGTAGGTTACCGTCAATGTTCCGGTGGTAAAAACGATATTTCGCAAAGGATCTTTCGCCAGAACGCGGACCTTTCCTCCCTGCGCGGGATAGTTTCCCATATCTGCCACAAGCGTGGTTTCCACGCCTTCTTTCTCTATGGATTGAAAGGTCAGTTTTACATCCTCATCTTCTCCCTGAGACGGCTTTGCCAGAGTGATCTTCATGACACTGCCTTCCTCACGCGAATGCGTCAGATGAGGGAAAACTTTGCTGCTTGGAGAAACCAAAGACCGAATGTCTTTTTCCGCACCTGTCAGCCAGTCCATCTCCTTTGTACCCAGAGGCTTCACGTAGTACACATTCTTATACATGACATCCGCAAGCTGCTGCTTTGTCAGAGTAGAGTAATCTCCAAACTCGTTATGCGCATACTTTTCCCGTATCATCCACAGGAAAAAATATGCCATACTGTTTTCTCCTGACTGAAGCACCGAATTTAAAATCTCCTGCTCCGTTTCCGCTTCTTTATATCCGATGACAACCTTCTTACCACGTTCCAGTTCGAGGCTTTGTTTTCTTTCCACATAAGTCGGCTGCAGCAAATAAATGTTTGCCGAGCCGGTTAAATAAGGCCCCTGCTTATCTGCAGAAAGTCGCTGGCTCAGTTCTTTTCCGCCGGCTTTATCAAAGAAGGCATAGTCCTGATACTCCTTGGGAACATAAACGTTATATGCCTTTCCCGAGGATGTTTTAACAGGGGTGCCTTCCACACTAGTCAGTTTTTTCTTTCCTTCATAGTCATAGAAGGAAATGATCGGTGCCAGTGACTTAACAGTGACTTTTGCAGCCGCAGACACATTCAGATTCTGATCCCCTCTGTAACGCACATAATAGGTCCCCGCAGCCAAACCTGTGGCCTCAGTTGCATCTTCCGGAAGATTTGCCAGAGAGGTCCATTTTTTCTGATCCGTAGAATATTCCATTCCATTTGTTACGCCGCTGATCTTTCCGTCTGCGATCTTCGAAGAAGAAGCACCTGTAGCCGACAGATTCTGGGGCTGATCCTGATCTTTTTTACCGATGGTCCAGCTAAGCTTCTTATCCGTGGTGGTTCCGTCTTCCCATTTTTTAAACCCTTCCCGCAGTCGGAACACGGTGGTGATCGTTCCGGCATTTGTCTGGGATACTGTTCCTGAAACAACGGTATAAGGCGCTGATGCACCTGTGATCACCTCACTGAATCCGCTTTGGCTTTTGCCATTATATATCAGAGCGGTTTCTTTGAGGACGGGAATCTTCACCTGATTGGTTATAACGTTTTTTGAGCTATGTTTGTTCGCCATATTCATAGCATACCCATTGGTTGTGTAGTATGTCTCTCTCGATCTCGCGCCCGTGATCCGCGCATCCGAAGGAAGCCAGATCGAAAGCTGTCCTCTTCCGGTCGTTACCACATTATTCAAAAGATAAAGATTCCCGTCTTCTTGCTCCAGGCTGTCGATCTGCACACGCTTCTGCTTTACCCCATCCTTCATAACATCAATACGAAGGCTGGCAAGCGTTTCGCCTTTTTTGTTTTGGGGTGCGGGAAGAATATCAAAGTTCGACGACATTTCTTCATAGCAGTAAATATTTGCGCCGTCAACGATGTATTGTTCCAATTGCCCGATGCTTTCTTCAAGGTCACCGTATGCTCCGGAAAAAACACTGCCCCCGTAAAACTCCAGACTGCTCTTGCCTACATAGTTCCGGCCCTCTTTATTCACTGCCTTTTTCCCGTCTGCGTTGACTCCATTCAGGATCCCGCCATTGACCCGGATTTTGGAAGACGCCACATTTACATTTCCGCCGTTGTCATTACATCCGCCGCCGCAACAATACCCTCCTTCAAAGTACAATCCGCCATCATCCAGACTCCCTACGATGCCTCCATTGATCATGATCCTGGATTCCCCGGTAACATTGGCGGTTTTTCCCTCAGCGCTTGTATATCCGCCTCCTATGATCCCATCCACCTTTCCGCTATCCACGAGAATGTCCGCGTTTGTCACATTCCGGTCCTTGGCTCCTCCTGCAATATACAGATACTTGCTGTCCGGCCAGCTCTCAGCAAGTGTAGTCTCATAGACACCATCTGGCTTTCCGTTTGGTCCGGTTTTATCGCAAAGTACAGCGGTGGAATTTGTCTCTTTTCCATACTTGATCTGGACGGGATAACCACCCGCGAAGATCCAGTTACCTTCTATTACCGGCTCCACGTATACAGGCTCCGCCGCCTCTGCCCGGCAGCCGGGATATAGCAAAAGCATCATCCCCAAGGCCATTATTCCTTTGAAAAGGATTCCTTTCCTGCTCTGTTTCTTTTCTGCTATTCTGTTCTTTTTCATTTGCTGCATCATGACCGTAAATCTTCTCTCCCCTTATTCTCTGCTTTATATCATTCTTTGGCTTTGAACAGTTCTCCTGTTCCCCCTGTCCGGAGCGCAGATCAGCTCTTCAAAAAGAGTAACACAAATCGCGAATAAACGCAAAAAATACTGTAACAAAAAACCCGCCCGGACCACTGTCCGAACGGGATTTTATTACCATCTTTTTTCATTCATTTGTATCAAACGTCCAATTCAGTGTATTACGTCCTTTTTTTGCTTTCATAGTATACAGTCTTCCACTGGAGCAAATCGTGCCCCCCACGTTTTTGTAAGCCACAACATAGACATAATAAGTCTTTTTCTTTTTAAATTTTTTCTTGTTCCATTTCTTTATAGTCGCAGAGCTTTTCGTAGCGGGAACTTTGGCTACACATTTATAACCGTCACGCTCCTTTGTCGAAACATATACTTCATAGCTGTCAACACCGTCGATCTTGTTCCATTTAACCTTCATCCGGCCTTTGCTGTCGATCACGATACCCTTCTTTGTTTCAGGGATCATGGGTACGGTGAACACGGTGATGGGATCCGACCATTCTCCGTAGACCTGGTTGTTATTGATCTCTGTAAATGCTCTTACCTGCACTGTGTAAACCTTATCGTTTTTTACCGTTATGGTATCCTCAGCCAATGAGCTTTCAAAATCACTTTTTGCGTATACAGCTCCTCCCTGATAAGCGATCCACTCATATCTGCAGGCGCTCTGTTCATTCCATGCCAGGTCGACTGCCTCATTCCAATATCTCCATCTGACCTGTCGAAGACCCGTGATCTTTCCCGGTGCAGAGGTAATATAGCAATCTGCCGAATCGTTAGATGTAGTGTTATCATAATCCTGATATACATAATCCACCGTTGCTTTATAAGTCGTTCCGGGCAAAAGATTGGTAAAGGTGTAGGATGTGGATGTAACCGGAATTGATACGGCTCCTGTCAGAGCATACTCATTTCCCGCAGCGTCATCCTTTTTCAATGTAATGGCCATAGACCGCAGCGTCTCTCCGTGCGTCGTGATCTTAACGGTCACGGAACCGGGTGTCTGTGCGATCTGTTCCACGCCCAAAGCATATACCGAAGAGGCAAATGCAAGCGCAAAAGACAGACTCATAACAAGCATCTTGATCGTGTCTCTGATTTTTCTCATATTATCCTTGTTTCCTTTCTTTTTCATGCTACTACAAGAAGGTCTTTATCATTATTCTAACAACAAAAATCCATGCATACTCTACTCTTTACCTTCGGTCTGACTTTGCCGTCGGCAACGGCCACGTGAGCCGGATGCACCGCATATCCCTTAAGGGATCCTTCATCTTCAAAGGATGAATCCAGCATCAGATCCGCATTGGAAGATGCCAGACCCTCCGTATAGACTTTGATCTCCAAAAGTCCGGGGATCTGTCCCGCAAGACCTTCCAGACCTGCCTTGATATCAGCCTTTGCGCTTGCCTTTTCCTCTGCGGACAACTCATCTTTCAACTGCCAAAGAATCACATGTTTTACCATTTTCCGTATCCTCCGTTTCGTTTCCGTTTCTACATTTCATCTTTGTTTGTAAATCCAAAAAAATGATACCATTACGCAACATAGACGTCAACTTCGGCTGCGTTATGATCTAAAAGATTAAAAAGAGAGCAAAAAAGCCAGATGCGTTCAAAGATCACGCCGCCCCTCTTGACGCATCTATCCTTTGAACTTACAATATACTCTTGTAGTCTAAACGTAAGGAAGAAGCAATACTATGAAGGCATCAGAAGAGAAAAAAAACAAACCAAACGGGCAATCCGCAAAACCCGGCAACAAAGCCATGGGCATTTTATGCATTCTGCTGGCAGCACTGGGCTTTTCCTTTATGACTTTTTTTGTCAGGATCTCCGGCGATCTGCCTACGATGCAAAAAGCCTTTTTCCGCAATGCCGTAGCTGCTGTTGTCGCTATTGCAACACTGCTTCGCAGCGGCTGTGATTTTCACATTAAAAAAGGCAACCACAAGGACATCTTCTTCCGTTGCCTCTTTGGTACCACCGGTTTGATCGCCAATTTTTACGCCATCGACAGACTGGGGATTGCCGATGCCAATATGCTCAATAAACTCTCTCCCTTCTTTGCCATCATTCTCTCTGTTCCGATCCTGAAGGAAATCCCTTCCGGAAAAGATATCGCGGCTACCATCATCGCATTCATCGGCGCTTTATTCATCATCCGCCCATCGGGCACGAATATCCAGTATATCCCTGCGCTGATCGGTTTATACGGCGGTTTCGGTGCCGGAACAGCTTATGTTTTTGTCCGTAAATTAGGAAAACAGGGGGAGCGGACACCCATCATCGTGCTCTGCTTCTCCCTGTTTTCATGCCTTTTAACGCTTCCGTTTTTAATTTTCCAATATGTACCCATGAGCGGCCGGCAGTGGCTTTGCCTGATCCTTGCCGGTGTTTCTGCCTCCGTGGGACAGTTTTCCATTACCACCGCTTATAAGTTCGCACCTGCCAAAGAACTTTCCGTCTTTGATTACATGCAGGTGATCTTTGCTGCGATCTGGGGCATTCTGTTCTTAAACGAATATCCCGTTCCTTTGAGCATTGCCGGCTACGTCATCATCATCGGCACCGCCGTATTCAGATGGTACACCGGACGTAAAAGCCAGTAACAGTATACCGGCTTTATCTCATTTCAATAGCGCCTTTCCGGCGTCGGAACGCACTTCCACGAAAAGCTCCGAAACGGCTGCCGCTTCTCCTTCCGGCATCTGTGCGATCAAAACAGCATCATAGCTGCTGCCTGCTCCGATGGATTCCTTGATCACGGACAGATCATTGGGCAAAAGCGTCAGCATGGTATCTACGCTTTGATCGCCGTTGATCAAAAATCTGAAATGCAGATCCTTTCTAGCCACAAAATCCAGCACACTGTCAACTGTAGTAGTATTGGTTACCTTTATGTTAGCAATAAGCAACTTATTGCCTGCCGTAGCATCCACGGAAAGCATAAAGTCCTGTGCATCTTCGGGATACTTATCTACTACGGAAAATCCGGTAACCTCATAGGAGAATCCCTCCGTACCCAATACTTCCTGCGCGCTCATAGCCGGCTCCTCTTTGGCTGGCTTTTCTTTTTCCCCTTCTCCGGATTCCTCACCATCTTCTGCGGTTTCAGAGGCATCCTCTGCATCTTCCCCCTCTTTTGGCGGAATCATGGGATATTCCTCATCACTGATCCCCAGCTTTTCCTTTTCATACTTGGACATTTTTTCCGGTTCAAAAGGAACCGATGTGTCCACCAGTCTGGAAGACGACGCACCTGTTGCATCCAGCACGGAACCAGCTGCATACTCGGTAAACATCTCAGTCTGCTGCTCGCTCATCTCAGGGATTGCATCACCACATGCTGTCAGAAGCAGCAGTAAGGATGCGATCTGCAATTGTACGATCCGCTTTTTTTTCATATTTTTTCTCCGATCCGCTCTTTGAAGATCACAGATTCATTGTATCACAGTCAGGTTTCCGTTTCCAGTTCAAACCAGAACTCCACCCCGTCTTCATGGTTGATGGCACCATATCCCTGGTGCATGCTTTCCATAATAGCTTTTACTATGGACAGGCCGATACCGCTGCCGCCGTACTCTCTGGTCCTTGCCTTATCCACCTTGTAAAATTTTTCCCAAAGATGGGGCATTGACTCTTCCGGTATGGGATCTCCGGTATTGAATACGGATACCCTTGCCTTTTTGTCGATGTAAGTCACGTCGATCCGGATCTTCCCCGGTTCGCCCTTGACATAGTGCAGTGCATTGGTCAGATAATTCATGACCACTTCTTCTACCTTAAATTCGTCACCCCAGACATAAACAGGACCGTCACAGTCAAATTCCACGTCTGCTTCTTCCTGTCCGATGAGGATGGATGCCGACTGCAGATAGTTGCGTATCAGTTCCGTGATGTCAAACCGCTCCATTCTTACCAGCTCATTTCCGAACTCCAGCTGGTTCAATGACAAAAGCCTCTTTACCATAACGTTCATTTTATCCGCTTCATCCGCTATGACATCGCAATAGAACTCTCTGTCCTCTTCATCGTTCACTCCCATCTTCAGCCCCTCCGCATAGCCCATGATCAGGGCAATGGGGGTCTTCAGTTCATGGGAGACATTGGACAAAAATTCCGTACGCATCTCGTCGATACGCTCTTTTTTCTCAATATCCTTCTGCAACTCATTATTGGCTGTTTTCAGGTCCGAAATAGTACTTTCCAGCTTATCCGAAAGCCGGTTCATATCCTCTCCCAGAATACCGATCTCATTACGCTCGGTGCCTTCGTAGCGGACGTCAAATTCCAGATCCGCCATCCTGCGGGATAGCCCCGCCAGCTGCAAAATAGGCTTCGTAATGGTGGCTGTAACGATCCATACCACCACGCTTCCCACGAGGATCGCCAAAAGTCCGATCCCGATCAAAAACCGGTTGGAAATCTTTACACTATCCTGAATTCCTTCCATGGCTGTCCGGATCAGAAAAGGATTACCGTTATCCAAAAAGCCCCACATTTCAAGATAGTTGATACCGGTCCGCTCATCAAAACTGTTCTGGATCCGATAGGAGGTTTCATCCTCTATAATCTGAACATCGGGCGGTTCTTTGGAAAAAGGATTGAAGATATACTTTTGCAGCTCAAACGCCAGCATATCACTTTCGTGCTCACTGGATACGATCACTTCCGAATCGAAGTTGATGATCAGCATACTGATATTGTAAATACCGCTGATCCTCTGCACTTCGATCTTAAACTCGTCGGATTCGATATTACCTTCATCCGCCGCTGTATTCAGACTGTGATAGGCAGACAGAAGAACCGTCTTTTTGTTAAACACATAATATTTTCCCAGTAGTGTTTCATTCAGGAGAACGCAAAACAGAATGGTTCCCGCAAGTACCAGGAAAAAGATCAGCAAAAACTGCTTTCGTATGGACTTGTTAAACTTTGCTTCATACTTCAAATTTATATCCCATTCCCCAGATCGTCTTGATGCAGTCGCCTTGAGATCCCATCTTGCTGCGCAGCTTCTTTACATGGGTATCGATGGTTCTTGCATCGCCGAAATAATCATAATTCCACACATGGTTCAGGATCACTTCCCTGGAAAGGGCGATCCCCTTATTTTCCATAAAATATGCCAAAAGCTCAAATTCCTTAAAGCTCAGGTCAATGGTCTTGCCTTCAATGGTCACGATATGCGCCACCTTATCCAGCTTGATCCCGCCTTCTTCCAATACATCCTCCGAGCTGTTCTGGGAGGTCCTTCGAAGGATTGCTTCCACTCTGGCCACCAGGATCTTGGGACTGAAGGGCTTGGCAATATATTCATCCACTCCCAGATCAAAGCCCAAAAGCTCATCGTTTTCCGTCGCTTTTGCAGTCAGCATGATGATAGGCACCTGGGAAGAACTTCTGATCTCCCTGCATACCTCCCAGCCGTCCACCTTGGGCATCATAACATCCAAAATGATCAGGCTGATGCTCTGGTCTTTGTAAAAATAGTCCAGTGCCTGCTCGCCGTCCTGTGCTTCTATTACTTCATAATTGCTCTGAATCAGGAAATCCCGAACCAGCTTCCGCATTCTGCTTTCATCATCTACAACTAAGATTTTGTGTTTGTCCATTTCCCTTCCCCCTTTTCCGTTACCTTTTGTTTCCTCTCTTTTTTCTGTATCCCTGTTTACATTACCCTATTCTTCAGCAGGCAGCCCTGCACCTGCTTTTCCCTCTTTGGCCTTGAGCGCCTCTTCTCTCTGGGTCAGCTCCTGCTCCCACTGGGAATATTGATTGATGATCTTGCTTCGATAGTTCAGGATCGTAGGATTGTTCCCGGTAAGAGAGATCAGAAACATGGCTGCAATGATCACCGCCATGGCGATCATAACCGCTCTTTGCATCTGTAGGGTTCTGCGGAGGTTTTCCTGCTTTTCTTTTAAGGCCTCGATCCTTGCCTCCAGAATTCCTTCCCGCTCAAATTTCCCCGGAGCTGTTTCATTCGCGTGATCCTCTGCGGGCTCTTCCGTGTCCGCATCCTCCATTGCAGGATTGGTTTGCACGCTCTCCGGCTGTTTCTCTTTCTTTGCAAACATGGTCCCTTCCAGATCGATGGGCAAAATACTTTCCTGCGGAACTCCCTGCTGCAAAAGATAATCCTGCAGCTGCAGCATATAGGTGATCCCCACCGGCGTTTTGAACACATTGTTTTCCTGTGCCTTCTGATAGAGACTGATCACCGACTTCGGATTCTCATAATTGATCCGGGCATTCAGTGCTTCGATCCGCTTCGCCTCAGTCCGTGCCAGATCGGCATATTCCTGATCGCTAAAAACGATCCCTCCCACAATGAATCTTTCCTCTTGTCCCATTATGCTCTCCCGCTGCCTGTCACTTTGAGTAACTGTTTATTCCTTGATCCTTCTGTGCAAAAAAAGCATTGCAGCCGCAGCAAGCAAAGTAACGACCAAAAATGAAAAGCCGGCTGAAGCAACTGCATAAGAATTGGATTTTCTGCCTTTTGCTTTTTTGTAATCGGCAGAATGAATGGTGATCTGACAGTCCGTCATGGCTGTCTGTCCGAATTCCGTTTTCTCCAATGAGACGGTAAAAGGAGCATCGGTTTTTTCCACAGGGATCTTGATCTTGGATTTTTCTTCTTCCTTTTCCGGCTCGTATTTCACGCCATTTACACTTGCTCCCGTATAATAGCTGCTGTCGATCTCCAGCAGCATGGTCATCTTTCCGTCCTTGATCCTGACTCTGGCAGGGGAAGTGATCTCCGTATCCACCCATCCCCCTTCCACATCAATGGGCATGGTGTAGATGCCGTCTTTGATCCCAAGGGAGGAAATGCTTTTGCCTTCCTCCTGCGCCATTACCGTGGAAGCGCCTGTTACCAGCAGCGCCGCTGCCAAAAGAGCCGCTGCCCGCATCATGAATGTCTGTTTTCTCTGTTTCATTACCCCTACCACCTTTTCTTTTTCTATTATTTGCCCAGCTTCATGGTCAGCTGGATCCTGTTTTTCTCCACGTCCACGCTCATTACCTTTACATCCACCACATCTCCGACACTGACTGCTTCAAGAGGATGCTTGATAAAAGAATCCGAGATCTGGGAGATATGCACCAGTCCGTCCTGATGTACGCCGATATCCACAAAGGCTCCGAAGTCAACCGCATTGCGGACGGTGCCTTTTAAGATCATCCCCGGCTTCAGATCCTTCATATCCAGGATGTCGCTTCGAAGTACCGGCTTTGGCATATCCTCTCTCGGGTCTCTGGAAGGCTTTTCCAGTTCTCCGATGATATCCAAAAGAGTAGGTTCTCCGATGCCAAGGGCTCCTGCCATGGCTTTGGTATCTCCCACCTTCTTTGCAAGGGGTGATCTGCCTGCGGTGCCGACTGTGCTTTTTTGCTGCTCCTTTTGTTTGCTGCTGTCTGCCAGCGGTACCTTTTTGCTTCCCCTGACATGCATTCCCATGCGTTCCAGTCCGGCCAGATTCAGCTGTCCCGGTTCTTTTTTCGGCTCCTTGCGTTTTTCAGTGGGCTGGAGCTTTAATGTTTCAGGCTTCTTTTGCATCTGCAAAACTTCATCCATGGTAAGCTCTAATCTGTTCAGTAGCTCTCCCACTGCCTGATAAGATTCCGGATGGACGCTGGTGGCATCCAATGGATTTTTGCCGCCGCTGATCCGCAAAAAGCCCGCGCACTGTTCAAAGGCCTTCGTCCCCAGCTTAGGCACCTTCAAAAGCTGCCTGCGGTCTGTAAATCTGCCGTTAGCTTCCCTGTAATCCACAATATTCTTAGCCACTGGCTTACTGATACCGGAAATATAGGTAAGAAGCGATGCGGATGCGGTATTTAAATCAACGCCCACTTTATTCACGCAATCCTCTACCACACCACCCAGTGTATCGGAAAGCTTTTTCTGATTCAGGTCATGCTGATACTGGCCCACGCCGATGGATTTGGGATCGATCTTAACCAGCTCTGCCAGCGGATCCTGCAATCTTCTTGCGATGGATGCAGCGCTGCGCTGTCCCACGTCGAAATTGGGAAACTCTTCCGTTGCCAGCTTGGATGCGGAATAAACGGAAGCGCCTGCTTCGTTAACGATGACATATTCCACTTTTTCGTCGATCTCGGAAAGAAGCTGTGCAATGATCTGCTCCGATTCCCGGGAAGCGGTTCCGTTTCCAACAGAGATCAGGCTGATATGGTATTTTTTGATCAGCTTCTTTAAGATTTCCTTTGACTGCTCCACCTTGTTTTGGGGTTCCGTGGGATAGATCACGGTGGTATCGAGTACTTTTCCCGTCTCATCCACTACCGCCAGTTTGCAGCCCGTTCGAAATGCCGGATCCCAGCCCAGCACCACTCTGCCTGCAATGGGCGGCTGCATCAGAAGCTGTTTTAAATTCTGTCCGAATACGGTAATGGCACCATCCTCGGCTTTCTCTGTCAGTTCATTTCGAACTTCCCGCTCGATGGCCGGCGCGATCAGTCTGTTGTAGCTGTCTTCCACTGCTGCCTTTAAAAGTCCGGCACTCTCTTCCTCCTCTTTCTCTATCACCTGCTTTTCCAAATACCGCAGGATCCTCTCTGTGGGAGCCTCCACCTTAACGGTCAGGATCTTTTCCTTTTCTCCCCGGTTCAGCGCCAGGACTCTGTATCCCTGGGCTTTGCTAACGCTTTCCGAGAATTCATAATACATCTCGTATACGCTGGATACTTCTTTGTCTTTTGCTCCCGAAACAAGAACACCTTCTTCCATGGTGGCATTTCGGATATAGCTGCGGTATTCCGCCTCGTCCGAGATCCGCTCTGCAATGATATCCAGCGCCCCGGCAATTGCATCTTTTGCTGTAGGAACCTCCTTTTCCGGATCAATAAAGTTAGCAGCCGCTTCCTCGGCAGATCCGGTAAGACTCTGGGAAAAGATCAGGTCTGCCAAAGGCTCCAGTCCCCGCTCAATAGCCACGGAGGCTCTGGTCTTTCTCTTCTGTTTATAGGGTCTGTAAAGATCCTCCACTGCAACAAGGGTTTCGGCTTCTGCGATCTTTTGTTCCAGTTCTTCTGTCAGCTTCCCCTGTTCTTTGATGGAAGCAAGTACCGTTTCCTTTCTCTCCTGCAGTCCCCGTAAATAGGTCAGCCTTTCGTCCAGATTTCGAAGGACCTCATCATTTAGTGATCCCGTTACTTCTTTTCTGTATCTTGCGATGAAAGGAATGGTATTCCCTTCATCGATCAGCTTGATGGTTGCTTCCACCTGCTGGGGGCGGATGGCAAGCTCAGCTGCAATTTTCTTTACGATATCCATATTACAAAACTCCGTTTCTTACTGTTTTATTTCCTGCCGTGATGGCGGCGATCAAAAAGATCAGAGGCGTATTCCAGTAGATGGTCACCTCGTTGGTAGAATAGCTCTCCAATGTATCCGTATAACAAAGCTGGGATGGCGTGTTATGAAAGATCTCTGCCGCAACGGGATCATGCATCCCGTCATCCGGACCGCCCACCAGCATTCCTCGCATGGGTTTACCCACAACCGCCGAAGGTCTGTGGTGGGGATTTTGGGGCGATCTTGCTCCAAAGCCCGTCACATAACAATACCCCATTCCGTTACGTCCCAGAAGATATGCCAGCTGCCTCTCCAGCACAACTCTGTACTGTTCTCTTTTTGCTTCGCTGATCTCCGGAATCCGGGAAAGGAGCGCGCACAGCATTCCCCTGTTTGCCACAACCATATTGGAACCCCAGGGATAGTTACCGTCTGCTATCGCACAGCCATAGCCATTGTCCCTGGAATAGGAAACATATTCATCCGCCGCTTTTACCAGCGCTCTCATGCAGGCACCTTCAATGGATTTTCTGCGGTTTGTGCTTTTAATATAGGCATATGCTCCGTAAAGACCGTTTTCATCCCATCCAAGCTGGGGCGTCAGGATCTCCTTACCGGTACCCAGTTCTTCCAGAAGCATATGATACTGCCGCTCTTCCGTGGTGCGGCACATCTCCGCAAGTGCCCAGAAATACTCATCTTTCCAGTTAGCATCCCCATACTCTCCCGTCACAATACCGGAAGGATTGGTAAAGCCTTCTGCATCCTTGTGCTCCGTAATGTAAGCAATGGCTGACTTTGCTGCCGCCAAAAGCTTGTCCGCATAAACCGGATCCAGCTTCGAAAATACCCTGTAGGCGCAGACCATGGAAGCGGCAAACGTAGCTGTGGCCGCATTGGATACGGGGCTGACGATGAGTTTATCCGTTTCATCTTCCGGCATGGTTCTGATATCCGGAAACTCTGCGCAGGTTACCTTGTGGTAAACTCCGCCGTCCTGCCTTTGCATCTTCAGCATCCAGTCGATCTCGTAACGTACTTCATAGAGAAGGGCCGGTTCATACTTGGGGCATCCCGGTATACTCACTGCAAATTCCGTCTTTTCCGGATACAGCTCGCAGGCCAGCATCAGATCCGCTACAGCCTTGGCAGCGGGAACGATGTACCTTCCGTAGTCTCCTGCATCATGCCATCCACCGGAAACATCTATTCTATCTTTGGTTCCGTAGATCTGTGCCGGTTCATGGTGGCAGATCTTATGGGCAAAATCTCCTGCCTCTTCGTATTTCAGTTCGCAGCCGCAGCGCTGCAAATGCAGCATATATACGCTTTCCTGGAAAATCTGATCGTAAACCAGATCCGAGATCTCGAACTCACAGGATTCCACTCCTCCCGCAACGATCTTAAACCGGCCATGTTTGCAAATGCCGGAAAAATCTCCTCTGCTGCACATCCGTCCCGTGGAACGGTCCTGCATGGGTTTGGTTTGAAAAAACGAGGCGATCATCTCGTTATGAGCGGAATCATACAGTTCAAATGTTTCCGCAATGGCATCTCCCGAAAAGGTGACTTCCTTTTTGGAAAAGGGCAGATAGCCGATCTGATTGATGGCGATCATAGTGGCGTCTGTCATATTGTTGTTCGTTCCTTTCAGTTGTTTTTCAGCTGATCATAATCCATTGTATTTTACCACAAATCTGCCTGTTTCACAACAGACGCATCAATTTGCAGTTTTCGATCCCTTCCCGCCAGAAATCAGCCCTCGAAAGGCCTTTGATACGGCTTACGATACTCGAATTCATGGCCCCGTGGCCCACGATCAGTACATCCTCTCCCCGGTCAAGGGCCGGATAGACTCTTTCCTCCAAAAATGCCCCTGTCCGCTCAAACAGCTCCTCCATGGACTCTCCTCCGTCCGGCTCGGGGCTGTAATGGGCAGGATCCTTGAAAAAAGCATTCACCGGGCAATCCGGGATCTGAAACGAATTCTCAATCCCCTCATACTTTCCAAAGCACATTTCCATCAGTCTGTCGTCATAAAATACGGGCACCTGTCTGCCTGCCAGCAGGATCTGTGCGGTCTCCTTTGCCCTGATCAGGGGAGAACAGAAGCAGATATCAAAATGCACCTGCGCATACTCTTTTGCCGCAAGCTCTGCCATCTGTCTGCCTTCCTTGCAAAGGGGCACATCGGTTCTGCCCTGCAGTTTATGCCTCTTGTTCCATTCGGTGGTTCCGTGTCTGATAATGTATAGCACGATTCTTTCTCCTTCAAAAAAATTCTATCCGTATTTTACCACACACTGTTTTCCTTGACACGCTTCTTTGTATTTACTACTCTATAAGTATCTGAAACATATCATTTCCCATACCGAAAGGATCAGCATATGGATAATAAAGTACCGCAGCGGTTAATGTCACAGATCAATTCTTTTATCATCGGAAAGGAAGACGTGGTGGAAAGCATTCTGATCTGCCTGCTGGCCGGCGGCCATGTGCTCCTTGAGGATGTTCCCGGAGTTGGAAAAACCACTCTGGCAAAAGTTCTTGCCGGCTGTGTCGGCGGTGATTTCGGTCGTATTCAGTTTACACCGGACACTCTTCCCACAGATGTAACCGGTCTTTCAGTCTATAATGCCAAAACCGGAGAGTTCGAATTTCATACCGGCGCCATCATGCAGAATATCCTGTTGGCAGACGAGATCAATCGTACTTCACCCAAGACCCAGTCTGCTCTTTTGGAGGCCATGGCGGAGGGCCAGGTAACCGTCGACGGAAACCGGTATCCCTTAAAGGATCCCTTCATGGTCATTGCCACCCAGAACCCCATTGAGTTTTTGGGAACCTATCCTTTGCCGGAGGCCTCTTTGGACCGTTTTATGATGCGTCTTTCCATCGGCTATCCGGAAAAAGATGCGGAGATCACCCTTACCAGATATGCGTTGGAAGGCAAAACGCCGGATCAGATCACACCTGTCTGCTCTCTTTCGGATATCTGCGAAATGAGAAAAGAAGTTGCCTCCGTCTCTGTCAGCGACAAGCTTCTTGCCTATATCCGGGATATCATAGAACTGACCCGGAAAGAGGAAGCCTTTGTCATGGGAGCAAGCCCCAGGGCAACCATTTTTCTTGCTTCTGCTGCCAGAGCCTGCGCTTATCTTCAGGGCCGGGATTTTGTAAAGCCGGATGATGTGAAGGCAGTCTGTGTCAACACACTGCATCACCGGCTCACCCTGACTTCCCAGGCAAGGATCCGTAAAGCGGATATCGATTCCACCCTTCGTAACCTGATGTTAAAAGCCAAAGTTCCCATGGAGTAAGTTTATGCAAAGAAACAGGATCATCCTGGCAATTCTATGGCTTCTTTCTGTAGCAGGGATCTCTTTTTACGGCGGCCCAGTCAGCTACGGCCTGTTCACCGTGCTGACCCTCATTCCCGTGATATCCCTGCTTTATCTTTTGCTGGTTTTTATGCGGTTTAAAATGTACCAGGAATTCACTTCCCCGGGCATTGTCTGCAACCACCCTGTTCCTTTTTATTTCACGCTGCAAAACGAAGATCTTTTCGCTTTTTCCGGAGTGCGGGTAACCTTTCATTCCGATTTTTCCCATATTGACGGCCTCAGCGACCGGACAGAATATGAATTACTGCCTCATTCACGGATCAAAAAAGAAACGAACCTGTTATGCCACTACCGGGGAGAATATGAAGTCGGGATCCGATCCGTAGTACTGCAGGATTTTTTCAGACTGTTCCGGCTCACCTATCAGAACAGAGAGCCCTTAAAGGCCATCGTAAAGCCGGATATCATTGTTTTGGATCAGTTGGAAAATCTGGATATGGATTCTGTCAGTGACAGGCCGGCTCCCCATTCCGCCAGAAGCCTGGATTCCACGATCCGCTCCTATATACCGGGAGATGATATCCGAAGGATCCACTGGAAGCAGACCGCCCGTCTGGGACAGCTCTGCGTACGCAATATGACCGGCGAGGAAAAAGCCGGCATCGGAATGATCCTGAATACCAGAAAGATCAGCGAGGATCCTGCAGTTTATCTGCCCTCCGAAAACCGCATATTGGAAACCGCCATCGCACTTACTTTGTTTTTCAAAAATAAAAATATCCCCGTTGACCTCTATTGGCAGGAACATGAAAAACCAAAGCAGCTTTGTGTAGACTCAGCCGATGCCTTCAGCGGATTTTACGATGCCATGTCCGCTCTTTCCTTTGATACAGACCTTTCAGAGGAACCTTTTTATGAAGACCTGATCCTTCATCAGCACCTTTACCAAAAACAACTCCTCATTCTCATTACGCCGGACATCAATGAGGAGGCTGCTGTTTTTGCACAAAAGGTCACGGACAACGATTGCGATCTGATGATCTGTCACATTTCGGATGAAGAAAAAAAGGATCTTCCCTTTGAGAAAAGCACCATTACTGTCCGCAGCATTCCAACCAGCGGAGATCTTGGCAAATACCTGTAAAAAGTTAGCAAGGAGCAACTATGGCCGGATTCGGATATGAACTGATATATACCTTCCTGACAGCACTGACGGTGCTTTTTTTCGATTACGGTCAGGCCGGTTATGAAAAGCTGTCTTATACAGCGCTTATTTTTCTCTTCTCTTTTTGCTGTCTTACGGTATGGTTTTTCCGCTTAAAGCAGAACGGAAAGCTCATCGTTACCGGGATTTTACTTGCAAACATCCTCACCCTCAGGCTCTTACACATACAGCAGCCTTCTTTCTTTACGCCGCATATTTACCTGCTTTTGATAGAATGCTTTTTCACGGCAGCCACTTCCTACATAGGCGCCCGGCTGATGATCCGTTTTGTCAGGATCCGTCTGCTCTGTATCGCATGCCTTTTCCTTCTTACGGTATTATCCTTTATAAGAATGCTTACCCCCATAACGACAGGCTTTTTCACTGCACTTCTCCTGCTTTTGATCCTTCTTTCCGATGAGATCCGACTTCGGTGGGATAAGGAAAAAGAAAATGCAAGAAGCCTTCATATGATCAGCCTTCTTCCCTTTCTTTTGCTGATCATCCTTCCTGCTGCCCTGCTTCACTTCCCGGACCAGCCCTATGACTGGAAGCCCTTTGTTGCCATGTGGGATCATGTAACCACCGCCGCCGGCAGGATCCGTTTCGATTTCATTCCCGGTGATGATGCGGTCATCGGTTTTTCCGATAACGGCTCTCTTTTTTCCGATCTGAGATCCGATGAAAAAGAGGTACTTTCCGTCAAGACTGACTTTGATCTGCCCTGCACTCTCTATCTTCGCGGCATTGTATTTGACAGCTTCGACGGACGCAAATGGACTGTTAAAAAGACCACCTCCCTCCCCGGCGCAACCCTTGATACTCTGGAGACCTTATCCGGTGTCTCAAACAGCGACGTTAATCCCGGCGATATTATTAAAAACCTGGATTTAAACCTCACCTATCTGGATAATAAATCAGCCTATCTTTTTGCGCCGCTGAAAATAAATGAACTGCGAGGCAACACGGAAAAGATCCTGCAAAAAGACGGCTCCTATTGTTTCAAGCGCTATAACCCTTATCGATTTGAGATCAGGGAAAGCTTTTATATTTTAAATTCCGACAATCCCACCTTCGCATCCTATATGAAAAACCTGTCCCCGCCGGATGCCTCTGCTTGGAAACAAACAGCACAGCATCTGGGCACAGCCTACCTGAAGGAAGGCTGCCGCTACGAAGACTACCTGCAGTACCGGCAATTCATAGAGGACGCCTATACCCAGAAAATCGATCTTCCTCCCGCCCTGGAGCAGGAGCTTTCCGAATTATTCAAAGATGCCGGAAGCGACTATGAAAAATGCAAACTGTTGGAAGAGGCTTTGGGAAAAATGGATTATTCCGTTTCCACAGACCCCATCCCGGATCAGGTACAAAGCGAATCCGATTTCCTATCCTACTTTATGCTGGATGGTAAAAAGGGATATTGCAGCCACTTTGCCACTTCCTTTGTACTCATTGCACGATCCATGGGACTTCCCGCCAGATATGTACAGGGATATCGCGTGAAAGTAAACAAGAAGGGTACTTACACCGTAAATACCGGCCGCGCCCATGCCTGGCCGGAGGTATACTTTGAAGGCATAGGCTGGATCGGCTTTGAGCCTACTCCCGGACATTTTGCCGCCACAGACTGGGCGATGCGCAATGAGAGCGAAACAGAAAAGCCGGAATATTCCATTCCGGAATACGCCCGCAGACAGGAAGCCACCGATCTGTCCGTACCCGTGCCAAAGCCGAAGACAGAAAAAAGTCCTGTTTTCCGCTTTAGCAAAAAAATGTTTTTCATTCCTGTTGTATCTCTGCTTCTGTTTTTGACCATGGTGGCTCTTGCCGGGAAACTGTATCGAATGAGCACTTATCGAAAAATGAATGACAGGCAGAAATACATCTGCCTGTCAAAAGAAAACCTTCATATCTGTGATCAGTTAAAACTCGGTATCCGCCAGGGGGAAACCCTGTCGGAGTTTGCCACCCGTCTGGAAGAAAGCATCGGCGAAAATGCCCGGGCCTTTATCCCCGGCTATGAAATGATCCTTTACGGCGGCTCGGAAAGCATCCTGCCGGATCTTTCCGATGCACAGCAAAGCCGGGATGCCCTGCTGCAGTATCTGAAGCAAAAAAGACGCCTGCAATATCTTTGGCAAAAACTCTTCTAAGCCTCCGCTGGCTTTCTGCTGTGTTTAATACGGGAAATTGGCCTTTCCTTTTATCGACTTTCCGTCATTTCGGATGGCCACATCTTTATCGATGAGCGTATGTCCGTAAAAGTCAGTCACCCTAAAGGTATAAGGACCTTTTCCCATGCCGGAAGGCGCGGTGAAGTAATTATATTCCTGCCGCTGCAGCTCTTTGTAACTGCCGTCGGCATCTAAATATTCCAGTTTTTTAATGGGATATCTTCCGCCCCGGACCTGGATCTCTGCCCAATATACGGAACTGGTCTCTTTCCACAGATAGGAAATGGGCTCCTGTGTGGGAAACGGTATGATCTTCCAGGTAATGGCCATTCTTCCCGTCACTTCCGGCTCAATGGTGCGAAATGCTTTTCGGGACAGATCAATGTCACCTTTCTTTCCTTCGGGAAGCCGGTCCGTGATCAGCACCCTGCAGACATCTCCGTCCTTGTCTGTCACTTCCAGGTAAGCTCCCGCTAATCCGTTCATATAGTCTTCTGTGTTCAGCGCAGCCGTCAGATAGTTTTTTTCATAGCTGTCCAGATTGGCACATCCTGTAGATACCCTGTCGTAAAAGGTGGCTTCTCCCTTATGGACTTTTCCGATGGAATACTGACCGGCATCGTATGCTTTCGTTCCTTCGGAAGGCTCAACGCCGGTACCGCCCTTTCCGCTGCCTCCATCCGAATCGTCTTTTCCATCGCCGCCATCCTCTGTGCCGCCCGGTTCTTTGCCGTTTTCGGAATCATCGGTTTTTGTACCTTTTACCACAACCGTGATCTTGTTTTTCGCGGCAACTTTTCCGTTTTTATATGCCTTTACCGTGATCTTTGTCTGTCCCTCCGACACGCCGGTGATCGCAATCTTCTTCCCTTTCACCGTCGCTTTGGCAATCTGCTTATTGGCAACCTTTACTTTGATCTTTTTATATTTTCCTTTTGCCCTGACCGTTTTCTTTTTTCCTGCGGCAAAGGAAACAGACGTCTTTGAAAGCTTCAACGTCTTTGTTTTTGCCTGCGCCTCCGTAGTATGCCCTCCGAAAAGAAGCCCCAAAATGCACAGCATCAAAGCAAATCTGACTGAAAGTTTGCGGCTGCTTATCTTATGTTTCATATTCCGACTGCCTCCCAAATCCTCAATTTTTTACGTCGTAAACGTCCCAATGGTTGCTCTGTTTCCTGATCCGAATCTGCTTATAAAAAAAGATTACCCCCACATCATATCATATTCCGATATCATGTGGGGGATCATTTTCAATCCGTTCTTTTGCTTTTATTTACTCTACCTTGGGCTCCTGGGTCTCATCGTACATATTCTCGGCAACTGCCTGAATATCGAATCCATCCAGATCCGGTGCACTGACGGTCAGAGAATATCCGATTCCGATCTCAATATCATACCATGTGATCAGATCTACCGTCTCCTCATCTCCCACTGCACGGTAGCTTTTGCCCTGCATATTACCTTCACCCCAGTTAGCCAGGGTAACATCATCCTCTACATCCCAGCTGCAGGTCAGATCATCGATACGTTCATCCTGTGCTGCTGCATATCTGGCTCTGGCAACAAAGTTTATGCCATCCAAAGTGTAAGTCAGCTGAACCGTACCTTTTTCGCCTTCATCGCTTTTGCTCCAGCTGATATCCGTTGCGCCTTCCGGTGCCTTAAATAATCTGGGGCAGGTTTCCTGCGCCTCCTGCTGGGTGCATTCTGTCCAGACAGCTTCGTTCGCATCAATAACGGCCATCTCTGCATCATCACCGGCAACGATCTCATCTCCGTCTGCAGATGCCTCAGCAGCTTCAGCCTCATCAGCCTCAGCCTCTCCTTCCTGCTCAGCTTCTTCGCTTACGGCACTGTCCTGAACGGCATCCGTTACCTGAGTGGTAGTTTCTCCGACTAATTCCTCTGTCTTATCACCACAACCTGTCATCATGCAGGAAGCTGCAAGCATGATTGCACATAAAACTGCGGTTTTCTGGTTTACGATCTTTTTCATAATAACATCTCCTTTAAATCGTTTTTATCCCGATACAAACATCCGTTGCGTCCCACAGTTTTACATTCTAGCACAAAATTTCCAAAACAAATCTAAAAAAACTCTTAATCTTTCCTTCCTATTGGCCGTAAATATTATTCCACTCGAATCTGGGGCGGCCCTCGTTTAAGATGTCACAGTCCACCAGATCATAATAAGACAACACGATCTCCCTGTCTTTTTCTCCCGGTTCCATATCCGGAAATCTGGTCAGGCCTTCATACCCTTCTTCATCGTATTCCATTCTTCTTACCACTATGCAGGGCAGATCATAGGGACGGTTTTTTTCCACATGGATGATCTCATAGATCCCCTTTGTATCCTCAAACACCGTTCCTTCAATGATAAAACCTTCACTGATCAAACTGGCAGCATGTTTTATACTCGTGATCTTCATAGAGCAAAGCCCCCCATAGCAAAGATTCTGTAACCTTGTTTATTGTATCACTTTTTTGAGACTTTCGCACTCGGAATTCTATCTTTTCCGAACCGAATATCCAAATTTCCCCAGTTTTTTGCCGAGACTGTAGTATTCTCCGTGGGAATAGGCGATCAGGCCCGTTTTTTCCAGGGCAAATCTGCCTTTTTCATCCATAAACCGATCATCCACGGTTACGCCCTTAACCTTTCCCAAAAACAGATCATGGGAGCCCAGGCGCAGAATCTGTGTCACGGTGCACCAGATGTTCACCGGACTTTCCGCAATGGCCGGTGCATGAAGCAGATCCGAGTGATACTCCGTCAGCTTCATCTGCGCGAATTTGTCATAGTCCCGTCCGGATCGTACGCCGCACCAGTCACAGGCTCTTGTAAGATTCTCCGTCACAAGATTTACCACGAACTCACCGCTCTTTTCAATGATCCCGTGGGAAAACCGCTCCGGTCTGATGGAAACAGATACCATGGCCGGATCGGAACAGACGGTACCCGCCCATGCCACTGTAATGATGTTGGCTTTTTCAGTTCCGTTTTGGCAGCTGACCATAACAGCCGGCACCGGATAAAGCATATTTCCCGGCTTCCAAAGCTCTTTTGACATGCAGTCCTTGTCCATCTTGTCTGTCATCTTATCTGCTTTTTTATCTGTATTCCTGTCCGTCTTCCTGATCGTCTTCCTGTCCACTGCCTGTCTTCCCTCTTATCTTCTTTCCTGTCTGCTTACTTATCTGCCTTCCCTTCAAAGGTCAGAGCAGACCGCTTTATTCCACGGTAATCTGGTTAGAGGCCATCACTTTCAATGCCGCCTCATGAAGCTGGGGCGTTACACCTGCACAACAGCTTGCATCTACTAAAATATCCCTTTCCGGATACATTGCCCTGATGATCAGCGCATTGCTGATGACGCAGATATCCGTACAGAGCCCGCAGATTTCGTAATCCGCTGCTTCTTCCAAAAGATCCTTCCATCCAAGGTATCCAAAGGTACCTTTTTCCACAACAAAACACTTTTCCCCTTCTGTGGGCAGATTTGCATCGATCTCCCAGCCCGGGGTATTCTTAATGCAATGCTCTACGGGAAGGTGTTTTCCCTCATAGGTATCCAGGTAGTTTTCCGGATGGGTATCCTTGGTAAAGATCACTTTTTTCCCTGCGTCCAGATAAGACTGTATTTTCGCTTTTACGTTATCCACGATGGAAACCGCTTCCTTCGTGCCAAGGCTTCCGTCAATAAAGTCTTTTTGCATATCCACTACGATCAATACTTCTTTCATGCCATTTCCTCCCTGCATCATGATTTACTCTGCGCACTTATGATTTGCTCTTAGCAGTTCTGCCGGCCGCTTTCCGGCGCCGCGCCATTTCAGGCTTAGTTTACGGAAATCTCTCTTTTCCCCGCTGCCCAGTCCACGATAGGTCTTTTATCCGGGAAAAACAGATCCTCCGGGATCTCTTCTTTTGAAAAAAATCTGTGCTCCAAAACCTCGCTGTCCTCGTTGCTGATACTGCCTGTATAAGAGGTTGTATAAAAGATCACGGCCAGCGAGTAGACCACATCCTCATTGGGATAGCGGATCAGACGGTCATCACCCGAATACAGACCATATAACGAAAGGTCCTGCGCTTCAATCCCCACTTCTTCCCGGATTTCTCTGCACGCCGCCTCTTCGTAGGTTTCTCCCACTTCCAAAGCACCCCCGGGGATACACCACTGTCCGTTATCGGATCGTTTTTGCAAAAGAAGCTGTCCTTTTTCATTTTCGATCAGTATGCCACATCCCACCGTCATAACGGTTTCATGCCCGATCTTTTTCCGAAGATCCATGATGTAATTCATGCTTCTAATCTCCCATATCTTTATTCCGCCTGCCTGTTTGCAGTGGCTTACTTCTCAATGATGATGGTTACGGGGCCGTCATTGACGGAGCTTACCTTCATATCCGCGCCGAACTCTCCCGTCTCCACCGAAAAGCCCCTGTTTCTGCACTCTTCTATCACAAGTTCATACAAAGGGATAGCCAGTTCCGGTCTGGCCGCATCCGAAAATCCCGGTCTGCGGGAAGAAACATCCGCATACAGGGTAAACTGGCTGACGATCAAAAGCTCTGCTCCCGCATCAGTAGGAGATACATTCATCTTTCCGTTTTCGTCCTCAAAGATCCGTAGTCCGCAGATCCTGTCTGCCACCCATTTTGCCGTCTCTTCCGTATCCTCTTTGTGGACCCCGAGAAGGATCAGAAAACCTTTCCCGATACTTCCCTTCACCTTTCCGTCAATGGTAACGGATGCCTCCGTCACTCTGGTCACTACCGCTCTCATAAGATGCCTCCCGGATCCATGCCCTGCTCCAGAATCTTTGCAAAGCCTTCCAACCCCGCAGCATCTTCTGTATCAAATCTTCCCTTCACAGGACTGTCTATATCCAAAACCCCAAAAATCTTCCCGTCTTTATGCAGCGGGATCACAATCTCTGACTCCGATGCACAGTCGCAGGCAATATGGCCGGGGAATGTATGCACATCCTCCACAACCAGGGTCTTGTCCTGCTCCCAGGCACTTCCGCAGACACCTTTTCCTTTTTTGATATGGATACATGCGATCTTTCCCTGAAAAGGTCCAAGCACAAGCTGCTCATCCCTAACGAGATAAAATCCGGCCCAGTTCAGGTCCGGCAGCGCATCAAAAAGAAGCGCCGATGCATTGGAAAGAACCGGCAGGAAATAGGTTTCCTCACTGATCAATTCCTGAAGCTGCTTTTGCAGCAGATCATATTCTGTTTTCATCTGTTAAAACTCCCTGTGATCTATTAGCTAAACGCCATACCAATTCTATCACACTTTTCGTCCTTCGGCATTAAAATTATAACATGTTTGCCTTCACCGGATACTTGTGATATTCTTTTAGGCAGAAGTCAGAAAAAGGAAGAAAGACAAGTGAAACCAATCAGAATCAAACCGGTGCAGTTCATCCCCGTCAGCTTTCTGGCAGCGATCCTGGCAGGAACGCTGCTTTTAATGTTGCCTTTTGCAACTGTTTCCGGCGGCGATACAAGCCCGCTCACCGCCGCCTTTACCGCAACCACTTCCGTTTGTGTTACAGGACTGGTGGTAGTGGATACCTATGCAAACTGGAGTTTTTTCGGACAGCTCATCATTCTGCTCCTAATCCAGATCGGCGGTCTGGGCGTCGTGGCCGTAGGCGCCATGGTCCTTTTGATCGGCAGAAAAAAGTTCACCCTCACAGACCGGCAGCTTCTGGGCAATTCCCTGAACGTTGACAAAACCCGCGGTCTGCTTTTGTTTTTAAGGCGGATCTTCCACGGCGTATTTGTGGTGGAGCTGACCGGGGCGGTTCTTTACAGCATAAAACTGATCCCGTTACTGGGCCTGAAAAAAGGGATTTGGGCCTCCCTGTTCCAATCGGTTTCCGCTTTTTGCAATGCGGGAATGGATGTGATCGGTCCAAACAGCATGATGGATTTTCAAGGCTCCTGGTACATGATGGGGATCACCATGGCTCTTATCGTGCTTGGTGGTTTGGGCTTCGTGGTATGGTTTGATATCATCGACAGTATAAAAAAAGGCATTCAGAAAAAACGTCCTCCCGCCATGGTGTTTGACCACCTTCCGGTGCACAGCAAGCTGGTTTTGTGCATGACCGGTATCCTGCTCCTTGCGGGAACTCTGATCGTACTTGCCGCCGAGTATCACAATCCGGATACCATGGGAAATATGCCGCTGGGAGAAAAGATCCTCAACAGCCTGTTTCAATCGGTTACCTTCCGTACCGCAGGCTTTGCTTCCGTTCCCCAGGACAAACTGACGGAGGTTTCCTGTCTGGCAGGATATATCCTCATGTTTATAGGCGGTTCCCCTGTGGGTACTGCCGGCGGCGTTAAAACAGTAACCGCCTTCTTAGTTTTGATGAATGCATTTTCCTATATCAACAGAAAGGAAAACGTGATCTTCCACCGCAGAGTGTCAGAAGAACTGATGCGAAAAGCGGCCGCTGTGGTTTCCGTCAGCTTTATCGCGGTATTCATTATGTCCGTGTTGCTCACCGTCACCGATCAGTTGCCCCTTACGAACGTTATATACGAAGTTGTCAGCGCCCTTGCCACTGTGGGACTTTCAAGAGGCGTAACACCGCATCTGAGCCTTGCCGGCAGAATCATCATCATTCTTTCCATGTATCTTGGGAGGATCGGCCCCATTTCCATGGCCTTCTTCTTTACCAGGAACACAAAAACGGAGAATAAGATCCGCCATGCGGAAGGCACATTTTATGTAGGTTAGGAGGAATTGAAATTGAAAAAATCAGTAGCTGTACTGGGTCTTGGAAAATTCGGAAGAAGCCTGTCGGAAAACCTGTATCAGATGGGTGCCGATGTTCTGGCGGTAGATTGTAACGAAGAACTGGTCAATGAATTTGCCGGAAAATGCACAAGCGCGGTATGCGCCAATCTGACAAATGAAGAAGAAGTAGCAGCTCTCGGTCTGAAAAATATGGACATCGTGGTGGTAGCCATGGGCCGCAATCTGGCAGCCAGCATCCTTTCCATCGCTATTGCCAAGGAAGATGGCGTTTCTCTGATCGTGGCCAAATCCTCTTCTGAGCGTATGTCTGCAATCCTTTCAAAAGTAGGAGCCAACAAGATCATTGATCCCGAAGGGGAAGGCGGATTCCGATCAGCCAGAATACTGATCTCTTCTTCCTTCAAAGACTTCTTCAAGCTGGACGATAACATGTATATGATCGATATGAAGCCCAGAAAAGAGTGGATCGGTAAAAATCTCATCGAGCTGAACCTTCGGAAAAAATGGAATGTAAATATCATTGCCATTCGCCAAAAAGGTCAGCTGTGGCAGTTTGTAGATCCTTCCCTTCCTATTACCGAGGACTGTGATCTGCTGATGGTCATGGAGAAAAAACATATGAAAAAGTGGCAGTGATCACTGATCCTGCCCTTTTCCCAAAAACTCTCCCATTACGAAACCCCAAAACTCTTCCGCCACGAGAGACAATGAAGATTTCGCGTTTCTAACAAGGATGTAGCGGGCCGTAACCTCCGGAGATGTGATCTTTCTGATCACCACGTCCTTATTGACATAGCTTTGGACAGAGGCCGGATAGATTGCGATACCCACTCCCTTTGCCGTCAGCTCGTAGGCATTGAGCATATGGGCCATACGGCAAAAAATCTTCGGCTGCAACCCCAGCGGTGCAAACCATTGCTCGATCTCCTTTTTTCTGGACTGCCTGGATGGAATGATCAGTTCATAGGGCGCCAGATCCTGTAGCTTTACCGAATCTTTGTTTTTCGTCTTTTTCACCAGCGGATGCTCCGCCGGCAGCATGGCCACCCAGGGCTCCTGCCAAACCTGCCATCCCTCCAGTCCCTCTTCATCATAAGGCGCGGTGATCACCGCAATGTCACTGAGACCTGTCTGAACACGCTTCACCACATCATCCGTATTTCCGTTCCACAATTCATAACCCACCATGGGATAGACCTTGCGAAAGGCGGCGATCCATTCTGCCAAAAGTGCGGGCGCATAACCTTCCACCGTGGCAAGAAACAGATTCCCGCTAAGACCTGCCTTCATGTCCCGAAGCTCTTCCACCGACGCATCCGCCAGCTGACTGATCCGTCTGGCATATTCATAAAACTGCTCTCCCGCCCTGGTCAATACCAGCCCTCTGGGCCTTCGCACAAACAGTTCCGTATCCAGTTCCTGCTCCAGATCTTTGATCTGCCTGCTAAGAGGCGGCTGGGCAATGCACAGTTTTTCCGCTGCCTTGGAAATGCTGCCCTCCGATGCTACCGCCAGGAAATATCTGATATGTCTAAGCTCCATAGCTATGTCCTTTCGCTTTATCGTGCTATACCTTATAGGTATATCCCTACCATCATTATATGTATTTTACATATCAATTGCAAGGTGTTACATTGTAATCAGAAAAGGAAAACAAAGCCAACAACCGACAACCGGAAAGGGGGCGCATGTTATGAAAAAACTTTTACATGAGATCGAGGAGATTTTGGAATCTTATTACAAAACCTTCGCTGAGTAACCC
>JAIKWF010000061.1 GCA_024685005.1 Lachnospiraceae bacterium | reverse complement strand
AGAGCGGAGAAAAGATTTATCCGCTTTATCAGATGCTTATCGATACGAAATCATACTGCTTCATGGATAAGAGCAATTATCTTTCCATCAAGCGCCGTGTTGATTTGCCTTGGATAGATCGCTATGTACCTGTAACAGTACACAGTGAAGAACACGAATCATTGGATACCCTTCCTCCTCTGCATAAAGTCGAGAAAGACAGGCCTCTTCAAATTGGCGGGACTAACATCTCCGCATACAACTTGCCGCGCAGTAATATCTCGTCTGAATTGGAATGCGTGATCGACAAAACTATTCTATTGGCTTCGATCCGCTCGCCAACAAGATGAAGAAATGCGGAAGCTATGAACTGTAACGGCTTTCCTGCAATACATGCCGAAAAATCAAAGGAAGGGACAAAAGATGGATCAGGAGTCGCGCAGCTTTTCTAAATTTTTAATAATATTTGTTGCCAATGATAATCACGTTTCCAATGTAAATACGCTGCAGAGTATATTCAAACAGGAGTATCCGATTCTGAGCCTTGTGATTTTGAACGACGATACGAATGCTTTCCAGTGCGAGCGTCTGATGTGGAACATCACGGATCATATCCCGGAAAACATAGAAAAAATTCAGATTGTTGAAAACCGGTATCCGATCGGCGAGCCTGTATCTGTCAGAAATATTATACGAAAGAGCAATGCGGAATATGTCATGATTTTGCATTCGGGAGAGCGTTTTTCTTCCGCGCAGGTGCTGAATAAATGTTGGGATGCTCTGGAGCAGGAGCCGGATACCGGGATCCTGACCGCACCGGTTGAGGAAAGATCGGCAGATCTAAAGAAAGTAATAAAAAAGCATATCTTTGACACGGTCTCAGATACTTCGTCGGAGAACAGGGATGCCATGTATATATATCGCTTGGATATACTCCGCGGTATGCTGGAGGAAGCCGCCAAACGCAATGTGCATGTCTGTGATTCCATCAGTTCCGTGCTGCCGGAGGAGTCTGTACGAAGAATGGCGCTGGATTTTTCGCTGTGTATTTTTACCCCGAAGGAACTTGAAGATACGCCTTCGGAGGTGCCACAAATACTCGGGAATGAGAAGCTGCAAAATATCAAGAAACTGATGGAAGAGCATAAGAGCAATCCCACCGCTCCTCGACCCGTACACAGAGACACAACGCCGGCTCCTTCACAAAAAAACAAGCGGATCCTGTGGGCGTTCAAAAATTCGCGTTTCCTGCGGATCAAAACCAATATCCTGATTGACCTGCTTTTGATTTTCTTTGCGGTGCTTTTTTACACGGAGAAAATTTTACCGCCCGCATGGTGCGTATTTGCCGCCGCTGGCGTGCTGCTGACTCTTTGGATTATTGTGATGCTGGCCTGCAACCTTTATTTCAGAAAGCATCCGGAAAGACTGGTATTTTAAAATGGATGACTGCAAGTTTCTCAGCTATACACACGGACATATCCTTCAGGCGGTGCTGAAGGAATTGATTGACCATATCGATGATGAAGCTTCAAAGCCCGACTGTCTTGGTTGGGTCAAGGAAGAGAAACGGAACTTGCTTAAGAAGCAGCCAAAGCTCTGGGAGATACCGGTCAGCACGCGGGCTTATTTTGACTATCTAATGAAACTCGAAGAGCTCCTGTCCGGGGATGAGAATGTATCCGAACTGGAAATGCTGCTGGGGGAAGTGAAGGACAAAACACGCGAAAAGATACACACCGTTTTCTTGACCCAGGAGCCATCCTGCTGGCCTTCCATTGAAAGTGTTTTTCGGGCGGCACAGGCCAGCGAAGACGTGGAGGCGAGCCTTGTATACACGCCGTTTTACCATGTCAATTTTCTCGATCAGTTCGATTATTACGACGATTATCAAGCTATGGGCCTGCCGGTGCTCAGACATTACGAGTATGATCTGCCGGGTGATTCTCCCGATGTCGTCTTCATGATCAAGCCTTATGGCAATACGCCGGATCCGTATCAGTTCAGAGAACTGGAGACTGTTGTACCGAGAGCGATCTTTGTCCCCTACGGCATGGAGATCACCGTCGATCTGGCAAAGACAGGATTTCAATATTATCTGCAATATAAGGCCTGGCGTCATTGCGCTTATGGCCCGATCGTCAAGGAATACGGTACACAGTATGGCTATCGAAAAGGTGAGAACATCGTCGTTTGGGGTCACCCGAAGGCTGATCTGTACAGAGACCTCGACGCCGGCAGAGATTCCATCCCGGAGGAATGGAAGACCTTCATCAACGGCAGGAAGGTCATTCTCTGGACACCGCACCACCTGATTGAACTGGACAGCAACGGCACCGGAACCTGGCTGATCTGGGGGGAAAAGATTCTGAAACTTGCCTTTGATAATCCGGACATTGTATTTATTATCAGGCCGCATCCGCTGATGGTAGGCGCTTTGATCAACAGCAAGGCGATGACTCAGGGGCGTTATGACAGGATAAGGAAAAAAATCGACGCCTCACCAAACATTATTTGGGATGACAGCTCAGATTATCGTGCCGCATTTTATGCCTCCGACGCAATCATTACGGACGGGA
>JAIKWF010000010.1 GCA_024685005.1 Lachnospiraceae bacterium | reverse complement strand
GACGGCGGACATTGTACTTTCCATCGGAAAGGAGACCTTTCGGATCCACATCTATGTTCTGGAGGATCGCCTGGAGGATGTACAGATCGAAAAGATAGACTGGCAGACTGTGCGGTTTTCCTGGAACAATACAAGTCCCTTGATCGGATATGAGATCTATCAAAGGGCCAAATCTGACGGGGATAAAGCATCGCAGACACCTGTTTTGGTAGTCTCTCCCGGAGCATCCACGACAGAGCTTAAGTTGCAAAGAGCGGAAAAGTACTCCTTTCTCATCATTCCCTACATGCTGTCCCCGGAGGGAAATCACTTAACGCATGACAGCTGGCAAGATAGTTTTTTCAGTTCCTATTTCAGCTGGTCCTACCCTCCCATGTATGTATGCCTGAAGGAACTTGCCGAAAAAGATGAAAATGCCGGTTTTCAAAATGCCATCACTAAGATCGAGAATATCGCAAAGGGCCAAAGGATCACCTGGCATCCGGTAGAGGACGCGGCATCCTACACATTGTTTTGTTCGGAATCGGAAAACGGTTCCTTTCAGAAGGTTTATTCCGGGGACGGGACACAGACGCAGACAACGCTGAAAAGAAAGAGAGGGCGCTGCTATTACTATAAGCTTCGCACCCTTTATCCGGATAACTCTTATGAGGACTCCGATTCAAAAAGCATGTACCTGCCTTTGAAGAAGGCGGCAAAAAAGAAAGCGGTGTCCGTCTCAACTGCCCAGACGATCAAATACGGCCAGTATGACGGACAGGGGAACTGGTCCAGTGCGGATCAAACCTATTACTACAAGCAAAAGAACAAGCTCCATGTTGTAGTGGTGGGGGAGGAAACCCTGAATGATTACACTTTAGGGTCCGATCTGAAGGTCAAAAGCCGGAAAACGGTGAAGATCGGAAAACACGATACCTGGGGGGCCTTTTACCACGGAGAGGATGGCAAAAACTACGTAGCGGTGGGCTTTTTGAATGACAAGGAAAAGCCGGGGAAGACCGTGATACGAATAATGCAGTTTTCCGGAAAGTGGAAAAAGCAAAAGACCTGTAACATCAAAGCGGATGTCTTTTTCTGCTTCCGGGGAATTTGGGATGAGTTCCGGGCCGGAAACGGAAGAATGACCATGAGCGGAGACAGACTGTGGCTCCTTTGTCCCAGAGGGATGTTTACCGGAGATGACGGGAATCGTCACCAGAGTAATATCGGCTTTGAGATTGATACGAAAAAAATGACCTTTAAGGTGGCGGATATGTATTATGTCAGCCATTCCTTTAATCAGTTTCTGCGATTCCAAAACGGTATCCTGTATCAACTGGATCACGGAGATGGTTATCCCAGATCCTTTCATCTGACAAGGCTTCAGGAGCAGGAAAGGGAAATTTATACAGACGAAGGTGAGATGAAGCGAGAAATTGTCTGGGACAAGGAAGGTTGTGATCTGCTAACTTTTGAAAATCCGGAGGGAGGCAACTTTACAGGGGCTAATCTGGGTGGCATGGAGATCGGATCGGAGCACATCCTGGTTACGGGATTATCCGCCCCGCAGAACTATACCATCGCAGGCGTAACCGGGAATGAAGTGGGATTGAAAAGAAACGCTTTTTTGTGTGTAACCTCGAAAGAAGAATGGGAAACTAAGCTTATATGGCTTACGGAAAACAATCCCCAATCCTCTAAGGTGACGGTGGGGGAAAGTCGGATCGTCAAGATCAGTAATGACAGATTCGTGATCCTTTATTCCTCCTCTTCAGCGAACTCACAGATGAAAAAAGTGCATTATGTGATCGTGGATGATACGGGAAAGATTCTGAAGAAAAAGACGTATAACAACATGATCTTTACAGGCGCAACGCAGCCCATCCTGTATAACGGCAGTATTTTCTGGTCGGATGTAGAGTATCATTGGAGCGGTAGTAAAGTCTATCATTACAGCATTCCGGTGCTGCAGTAGATACGACCTTGTTTTTGCACACAGGCGAACACAAAAATGTGATAAGAAAGAATGGAAAAGCAGATGGATAGAAATGTCGAAAACAGGAACATGCTTCCATCCAAAAGCATAGTGGTGATCACGGTTTTGTCCCTGTTGTATCTGGGGCTTACCTTTGTGTGGGATTCTAAGATCTTCTCCTCCGACGGGCTGAACATGAACTGCCTGCCCGTGGATACGCAGATGATCCCGTTGATGCATGCACTGACAAAGCTTTGCGTATTTGCTTTCGTCTTTATGGTGCTTTTGTTTTTACGTTACTGCCTTGGGAACAAGAGCACCCTTTTGGTGTTCCTCCTGTATCTGGCAGTTTACGGAGTGGGACTTTTGTTGGTTTATCCCGGCTACTATATGAATGATGATCCCATCATTTTTGCCTATGCTACCAGGTACCTGCCTGTTTACTGGCACAATTATCTGACCAGTTTGTTTTATATGACCGGAATGTCCCTGTTTCCGGCTTCCTGCGGGCCGGTGCTGCTATCGGATGTGTGCTATGCCATGGTCTATGCCTTTTTCTATGACAGGGCTGGTGCCGTATTGCATGCGGATGGGATCCTGTATAGGATCCTGTTGATCCTGCCGGGGCTTGCGCCCTTTACCCTTTTGGG
>JAIKWF010000134.1 GCA_024685005.1 Lachnospiraceae bacterium | reverse complement strand
TGTTCCCTGCGGGAATCGAACCCACAACTGGGGCTTAGGAGGCTCCTGTTATATCCATTTAACTAAGGGAACGCACGTAACTTTTTGCACTACTATACTGTATCAAACACATATCGGACTGTCAAGGTAATTTCTCACGGTTTATTCAGGGAAATTCACCTGTCCCTGCATCCAGATCACACCCTTAAATCGCCTGCCGGCTAAGGGTTCTCCGATCAGATCCTGTGCATTGATCGCCACATCAAAATACAGGTCATTACAGGACAGTGTCATGATCCAGATCTTTTCACCGGATATTTTATTTTCAAATTGTTCGTAGGATATGATCTCGCCGAGAATGGAATACTGATCGCACTCCACACCGTAGGGCATGAAGTAGGTATCCACAAGTGTTAAAACATCCTGCTTTAAAACAAGGCGCGAGATATTGGAATAGGTATCAATATCTTCGAGCGTCAGTTCTTCCATTGCAGTTTCATCACCGTTTCTTGCAGCGTTCATCCGTCTGGTACGATTCGCGCTTTCTTTTCGGATCCTTCTTTTATCCGCTTCTTTTTTTTCGATCGGAAGCAGGATCCTTCCCTCAACCGATAAACCGCCAAGTGTCAGAGACGTCCCTTTGATGGGATAACGGTTAGCATGTGCTAACTTTAAGTAGGGGATCACATTCTGCAGATAGAAGATCAGGGACACACCTAATTTGAGATCATCGCAGCTTCCGGCATAAGCTTCCTTTTCCGCAAAACGGAAGATCTCCACCTGTTCATAGGAACTGATCTGGGCCCCCTTGCAAAACGGAAAATAGTAATTTAAGATGAACTGATTATCATCCGAATACTCGCCACGGACTGCGACTCCGATCCCCGGCGCGATCTCAAGCTGGTACTCCGAAAAAAGAAGATCCTCGTCATCATCAATGCTGGTATAACTCTGTGCATCCGAATGATGCACAGCAAAACTGAGCAGGTCATTGACCTGCTTTCTGTTTTTAAATGTTGAAAATCCTATTGCCCGTAAATATCTATGCATACTTGAATTACTTATGAGGTTTTCTTTTACAGAGAATACTTAAAAATACAGATAATCGCTCTGACGCCGTCTTTAAATCCGATCTTTTTTCCTTCTTCCGTACTGCGGGGTGCATAAGAGATTGGTACCTCATGGATCTTGATCCGCTGCTTCGTTACCTTAGCCGTGATCTCCGGTTCGAAGCCGAAACGCTTTTCCTCAATATCAATGCTCTGGATCACATCCCGGCGAAAGGCCTTATAACAGGTTTCCATATCCGTCAGATGCTGACGCGTGAAAAAGTTGGAAAGCATAGTCAAAAACTTATTCGCCAGGCGGTTCGCCAGATACCCTTTTGCCTTAGAGCGCAAAAACCTGGATCCGTACATGACCTTTGCTTTTCCTTCAAAGATCGGGGTTACCACTTTTTCATAATCAGACGGATCATATTCCATATCCGCATCCTGAACGATGACCACATCACCGGTGGCTGCTGCAAAACCGGTTTTCAGCGCAGCGCCCTTTCCGCCGTTTTGTTCATGATAAATGATCTGGGAAACCAGCGGTCTGATCCGGGATTCCAGAATATCCCGGGTACCATCCGTAGAGCAGTCATCCACAACGATGATCTCCTGATTTGGCATACCTTTTTCCCGCACTTTTTCCACGATATTCAAAATGTTGTCTTTTTCATTATAACAGGGAATCACAACGGAAAGGACCTGTGTTTTATTTTCGCTCATGATTGTTTCCTATATACTTTTATACTTATGATCTTTCTTCCGCAAAACTGAAGTCTCAGTGTTTCGGTACCAGCACTTCTTTGCCGCCCATGTAAGGACGAAGAACTTCGGGGATCGTTACTGAGCCATCTTCCATAAGATGGTTTTCTAAAAATGCGATCAGCATACGGGGCGGAGCCACAACGGTATTGTTCAGCGTATGTGCAAAATACTTGTTGCCGTTTTCATCCTTTACGCGGATCTTCAGCCTTCTGGCCTGCGCATCACCAAGGTTCGAGCAGCTTCCGACCTCAAAGTATTTCTGCTGACGAGGAGACCATGCTTCCACATCAAAGGACTTTACCTTCAGATCTGCCAGGTCACCGGAGCAGCACTCCAAAGTCCTGACAGGAATATCCATGCTGCGGAACAGATCTACCGTATTCTGCCAAAGCTTATCAAACCACATGGGAGATTCTTCCGGTTTGCAGACAACGATCATTTCCTGTTTTTCAAACTGATGGATCCTGTAAACGCCTCTTTCCTCGATACCATGCGCACCCTTTTCTTTTCTGAAGCAGGGAGAATAACTGGTCAGAGTTTTCGGCAGTTCTTCCTCCGGTGTGATCGTATCGATGAACTTACCGATCATGGAATGCTCACTGGTACCGATGAGGAACAGATCCTCACCTTCGATCTTATACATCATGGCATCCATTTCCGCAAAACTCATAACGCCGGTTACCACATTGGAACGGATCATGAAAGGCGGAACGCAGTAAGTAAAACCGCGATCGATCATAAAGTCCCTTGCATAAGCGATCACTGCAGAATGAAGACGCGCGATATCACCCATCAGATAATAAAAACCATTTCCGGCAACCCGGCCGGCAGCATCAAGATCGATACCGTCAAACCGCTCCATGATCTGGGTATGATAAGGAATCTCAAAATCGGGAACAACAGGCTCACCGTATTTGGTCACTTCCACATTTTCACTGTCATCTTTTCCGATGGGTACAGAAGGATCGATGATATTCGGGATGACCATCATTTTCTGCAGAAGTGCTTCATCGCTTTCACGCTCGATCACTTCAAGTTCGGAAAGCCTTGCAGCAAACTCTGCCACCTGCTTCTTTACTTCTTCGGCTTCTTCTTTTTTGCCCTGTGCCATCAGCGCACCGATCTGTTTAGAGATCTTATTTCTCTTATTTCTCAGATCATCGGCTTCTTTCTGCGCGTCACGTTTTTTCTGATCCAGTGCGATTACTTCGTCCACTAAGGGAAGTTTATCGTCCTGGAATTTTTTCTTGATGTTTTCCTTTACCAGGTCAGGATTTTCCCTGACAAATTTCATGTCCAGCATGATTGATTCCTCCTGTTTCTATTCATATTCTTTCTTTTTTATATTTCATACAGTATCTTCTTAATAATATTTTGTTTCTATAATATATTGTCTCTGTTTATACAATCTGATGATCCGTATATCCCTGACAACAATACTTAACTGTCCCACTCATCGGTTTCTTCGGTAAACACCGCCTTCGGTTTCGGTCTTGCAACAATGCTGTCCAGCGGTTCATGTCCATCCAGTTCAGGATTCAGTCCATCTTCCAGATGGATATTTCCCGTATCATAAATGGATCTGTCGATCAGTTTTTCTTCATCGTCATCCCTACCGATGTTCTCCATCCGGACCTGAGTACCGGTCACTCTGACAGCTTCTTTTCTTTTTCTCTGACGAGGCGGCTGACCTCCTTTTCCCTCTTCTGGATTCTTTACTTTTTTCTTCGGACGTAAAAATTCCTGTTCCAAAGCCATGGTGAGTGCTTTTTGTTCTTCCGCTGAAAGATCAAGAGCGCATTTTCCGTCTTTAATCTCCTTGCTGTAACAATAACTGCCATCCTGCGCCTGCACGGAGTTTAATAAAAACCCGTTATTGTTTTCATCTAACAGTGCGAGAGCAAACGAGAGTTTTCCGCCCATCTGATGAAAGGCATCATACTTGACAAGACCAATTCTCTGAAATACGGTTTCCAGTCTTTTATAGATGTGACGGATTTCCTTGGAACAATTCTCTGATTCCTCTTTTAAATAATCAATATCATAAAACAGATTTCTGATTTCTTCTTCCATGCTCCTTGCACTTCTTCCGCGCATGAAGCCTTCATAACGTTTGCGGAGCTGAGTCAGTTTTGACATCGTTGAAAACAGCATGATAAACAAAACGATGATCAAAAGGATCAGGATCAAAAGTACGATCCCGATATCCATATTTCCCAGTCCGAGACTGTTTAGCATATTGCTTGTCATAAAAGTATCCTTTCGAATGTATCAATAGATTTTAAAAAGTTAGCGGTTGCTAACTTTTTTATGAAGCACTGTCAGTGTATATGCTCCATGATCCTGTCGAGTTCATCTCCTGAATAAAACTCAATCTCCAGTTTACCGGTCCCGTTATCCTTCGGAATGATGGAAACCTTGGTGCCAAGCTGTGTTTTCAGTTTTTCTTCTAATTTTGCATAGATCGCAAGGAGTGCCTGGTCTTCCTCTTTTTTCTTTTTCTCTTTCTTTTCTTTGCCGAGATCCTTTACCAGTTTCTCGATATCACGAACAGAGAGTTTTTCATCAAAGACACGCTCAGCAAGTTCATACTGCTGCTTTGCATCATCCACAGGAATCAGTGCCCTGGCATGACCGGAAGAAATCTTCTCATCAATGATCATCTGCTGTACTTCTTCCGTCAGTTTTAACAAACGCATGGAATTGGTAACGGCAGCACGACTCTTGGAAACTCTGTCAGCAACTTCATCCTGCTTCAGATGAAATTCTTCTAAGAGTCTTTTATATGCCATCGCTTCTTCAATGGGATTTAAATCTTCCCTCTGCAGATTCTCGATCAGAGATATTTCAACGATCTCCTGCTCAGTCAGTTTTTTTACTACAGCAGGTACTTCTTTTAAACCGGCGATTTTTGCAGCACGCCATCTGCGCTCACCGGCAATGATCTCATAATGGTCGTCCCTGTCCTGTACCACCAAAGGTTCGATCACACCAAACTGTTTAATGGAATCTGCCAGTTCCTGCAGAGCATCCTCTTTGAATTCTTTTCTTGGCTGCAAACGATTCGGCTCGATCTTATTAATATTGATCACCGATGCCGGTCCCTTCTCAAGTTCCGATACAGACTTTGTTTCTTTCTTCGCTGCTCCTTTCTTTTCAGGGATCAAAGAATCCAGTCCTTTTCCGAGACCTCTTGATTTTGTTGCCATATTGCACCTCTTTCTACCTAATTAAATATATACCTAATTAAATATAACAATTAAATGTTTAACAAATAAATATGAGAACAGGGTCAAAAGTGTGAGACCACTGCGAGCACGGAACAATCCTTATTATCATCAATTTATTCTTTATTAAAAATGAGCAGCATCACTTCGCAGCGATCAATTCCTGCGCCAATTTCCTGTAAGACTCCGCACCGGCTGACTTAGAATCATATACCGTGATCGGCTGACCAAAAGAAGGAGCCTCCGCCAATCTGATATTCCGGGGGATCACCGTATCAAATACTTTTTCATCCAGATTTGCTTTTACGTTTTCCACAACCTGGGTGGAAAGATTTGTGCGGGCATCAAACATGGTAAAGACAACACCCTCCATGGAAAGAGCGGGATTCATTCTCTCCTTAATAAGATTGATAGTATGGATCAACTGGCTCAGACCCTCTAACGCATAAAACTCACACTGGATCGGAACCATCACAGAATCAGCAGTAGTCATGGCATTGATCGTCAACATATTCAAAGAAGGAGGACAATCGATCAGAATATAATCATAGTCATAACGAATGAAATCGATCTCATCCTTTAAGATAGTATGATAATCACGTTTGCCTGCATTGATCAGTTCGATCTCTACTGCTGCAAGATTGACATTGGAAGGCAAAACGGAAATACCGGGCAAGACTTCCTTAATAATACAATCTTCCAAAGAACAGTGTCCCAGCATCAATTCATAGATTGTCGAATTATCTGGCAGATTGTTTTTATCAATGCCAAATCCACTGGTCGAATTTCCCTGAGGATCCGTATCGATCACTAAAACTTTTTTTCCCTGCTCAGCCAACGCCGCAGCAAGATTAACTGTCGTTGTCGTCTTACCGACTCCGCCTTTTTGATTTGCAAGTGCTATTACTTTTCCCATGGTAATGCCTTTCCTAATGTATTCTTCTCGTCACATGAAACATAGTATAGCACAAAAAGGTCTTAGTTTATAGGTTTTTTTTATTTTTTGTTACTATTCACAGTCGATATGGATTTATTGATTGGATCGTCATGCTTGCATGTAAGATCCGGT
>JAIKWF010000126.1 GCA_024685005.1 Lachnospiraceae bacterium | reverse complement strand
ACGCCGTCTGCACCAACTTTTGCAATGGCTGGATTGGAAGAGATCCAGGTCACTGTTTTATCCGTTGCTTTATATCCGGAAGTAAAACGCAACGTCAGGCGCTCTGCATATCCCGGATAAGAGATCATGGCAGATTTATTCAATGTCACGGGCTTTACGGAAATGAAACTGGAAATATTGGAAAAAGAGAATGTCAGCTCATCGCCGCTTCCCACCTCTATGTAGCCACTGTTCTGAATGGATTTCATAAACTCTCTGGCATTTTTCTTGGAGGTTTCTGACATACTGTGGAAAAAGCCAAGGGTCAGAACATGATAATTTGCGGTCTGCTGCATTGCCGTATAGGTGTTATAAATTTCACTTTCATATTTGTTGTTGAACCTGGCATCAGCGCCGCTGTAGCCCTGCCCGTTATTGGGTTCACCGTCAGCCATCTGAATGATGAATTTCTTATCGGCAGTGCCATACTTGTATAAAAGCTCGTCGGCTTTAGCAAGACCGGCGTTCATAGCGGTATTTCCGCCGGAACTGATCTTGTTGATGGCAGACTGGAGCGCTACCAGATCACTGGTGAAATATTTCCCGCTGAATTCATAGACCTTTACATCGCTTGCAAAGGTTACGATGGCAATCTTGGCCTCCGGATCTTCCCGCAGGATGTCGCTGGCAAACCCCAGACAGGCTTCTTTTAATTCCCGTATGCGGTCTCCGGACATACTTCCCGAACTGTCCAGTACCAGAACGATCTCATGCGTTTCCGTTCCGATGGCTCCTTCCGAAGCTACGCTTTCCTGTGATCCGATGCCGTTGGCATCCACCGAGAGGCCGTGTTCATCGATCTTTACCACTTTAACAGGCACATCCGTGCTTTCAACGGCCACATCCGGCATACAGGATTCTTCTTCCGGCTCAGCCTTACCGGTGGCTGCCAGAGCCGGTTCAAAGGTTTGCATCACAAAGATGGCAGCTAAAAGACAGGCAATAATCTCTTTTATTCTTCTCTTCATTTTTGTATCCTCCCGGTCTTAAGATCTGGTTACGACTTTTTTCGCTTTGGACCATTTTCCGTAGACTTTGACGCCGCCTACTTTTTGATAGGCCCTGATCTTCACATAACAGGTCTTCCATTTCACTTTGCTGATCACAACCTTGGTCTTCTTGTTGCCTTTGACGTTTTTTGTTTTGGCTTTCTTCATTTTTTTGTTTTTTGCATATTTGATCTGATAGCCATCCGCTTTTTTGGTCTTTTTCCATGTGACCGTCAGCTTATTTTTCTTCTTTTTCACACTCTTTAGTTTACAGCTGCCAACTTTCGTATTTGCGGCCGGTGTCTCTTCCCGAATCACCACCTGCTGCTTTTGTACGATGGTTGTATCTCCCGGCTGCCGGCCCTGTTTACTGCGGGTAACTTCCGCTTTTCTTTTTTCATATTGTGCTTTTCCGTTTTGATACTCAGCCTGGGCCTGCTTGTAGGAAGCCGATGTATCCGTTCCCGGATCCGTATTTTCACCAACAACTGTTACGGTGCAGGCCGCGGATAACATACTGCCATCCGTCGTTTTACATTTGATCTGCGTGGTTCCCGGCGCTACGCCGGTCACCTGTCCGTTGGGATCAACGGTGGCAATGCCTGTATTGTTGGAGTACCACTCTAAAATATCATTCCCCGTTACGAAAGGATTTACAATGGCATCCAGCTGATAGCTTCTGCCCTTGGTAAGACGCAGGGTATCTCTGCTTATGGTAAGCTTTTGGGCCGGACATCCGATCACCACCTTGCAGCCGGATACTATGCCGCCGTCAACGGTTGTGGCATAGATGGTCACTTCTCCGCCGCGAAGCGGTGTTACCAGGCCATTTTCATCAACATAAGCAACAGACGGATCCGAGCTTGTCCAGATCACCTTCTTAAAGGCTGCATCCGCCGGTTCCAAAGAAGCCTTCATCTGGAAGGAGCCTGTGAGATCCGCCGTATTGATCACGGTTTGATTCAGTGTTACGGAGGTGACGGGCTTGCCGTTGGGATCACAGTAAAATACACACTTGTCGGTAAAACCGGTCTCTTTTTCCTTCACGGTCATTACCGCAGTTCCTTTACCGATAGCCTTAACTTCATAGCCGGATTCTGTCTGTATAACGGAAATAATGCCCTGCTTGTCTACCGCATAGCCGAAGGAACGTTTGGAATAGGTTTCCGGATCTGTGGATACCTGCAGCAAAACGCTCTCTTTTGTAAGATACGCTTCATGCTTGTCAAGGACGATTCCCCGAAGCTGTTCGGGAACTTTCACATGCACAAAGCAATAATCCGAAATTCCCGTGGCGGTATCTTTTACAATGATACGAACCACGCCTGCTGATTTGGGCGTTACAACGCCGGACTGATCCACCGATGCGATCCTGGGATCCGTGCTGCTCCAGACAGGATTTGTCACGGTCTGATTCTTGGGGGTGACAGTATATTTCAAAGTAACCGTCTTATCAAGAGAACTCAGATAGTAATTCTCCTTCTCAAAATTGATGGCTGTCAGTCTGTTTTCCACTTTGACCTTCCAGGTATAGGTAAAGGTCGCACAGGTGACGGTAACAGTGGTCTGGCCTGCCTTTTTCGCCGTAATGATATAGTCAAACGGCGAAAGGTCGTTGGCTGCAATGGTGGCAATGTTTGCATCACCCACGGTCCATTTCACCTGGGAAACACTGTTAATCGGTCTGACGGAAACGCTGCGATAGGCTTTTTCCCCAAGGCCCAATGTAAGATCCGCTTTGTTATCCACGGTCATACTCGTTGCAGCCGTGCCGGCAACAAAAGTATATTTCTTAGTCGTTGCAAAAGACTCCGCCGCAGAACCGCTCTCTCCGATAATGGTGGCAGCGGACTGATTCATGGCACTGTTTGTGATGGAAGTCACATTACCGGGAATGGTGACGGTGGTTAAATTGGGATTTGCTGCTAAGGCATATGCTTCAATACTTGTAACGCCGTAGGGAATCTCCAGCGCGGAAAAAGCACATCCGTTGAAACAATAGGACTGGATCTTCCGGAGTCTTCCACCCAGCTTGACGCTGCTAAGGGAACTGCAGCCGGAAAAGGCATATTTCCCCAGGGTTGCACAGTTATTACCAAGGCTGGCTTTTTGCAGAAGCTTGCAGCCGGCAAAAGCATAGTCTCCAACCTCAAGGATCCCATCCGGAATCGTTAGCGACTGCAAACTTTCACAGTTGTAAAAACTGTGGGATCCTATGGTAAGCACCGTATCCGGAATCTGAATATTGGTAAGAGCCTTACAGCCGGAAAACAGATACGTAGGAATACTTCTGTTCTTTCCGCTGAAGGTGACGGTCTTTAAGTTGCTGCAGCTGTCGAAAGGACCGGTGTCGCCGGTAACATTCTTTAGGCTTTCCGGAATCATGACGGAAGAAAGCTTGATACAGTTTGCAAAGGCACCTGACTCCAGCTTTTGCAGCTTGGAAGAAAGGGAAATGTAATTCAGCTCACTGCAGCCGTTAAAAGCATTTGTTTTGATCTCCGTAACGCTGTCCGGCACAAAGATTCTCTTAAGCCCAATGCAGCCGTAGAAGGCGCGCGATTCGATGGAGGTGATCGCAGTCCCGTCCAGATTTACTGCGGAAAGAAGGCTGCAGCCTTCAAATGCAGATGATCCGATGGCGGTAACACCGCCCGGCAAAGATGCATTCGGAAGACTTGCGCACTTATAAAATGCATAATTTCCGATGGTCTTTAAGGATGCGGGGAACTGGAAGGACCGAAGCGTTCCGCAATTGTAAAAAGCATTATTGGGAATCTGGGTAACAGAATCCGCAAGTTTCACGCCTTTTAAAAGGCTGCAATTATAGAAGCAGGAACTGCCGATGGAGGTAAAGGGCACATTGGAAGGGAAGTTTTCCAGTTTGGAACAGCCGTAGAAAGCATCATTTCCCAAAGTTGAGATCACGGGGAGTTCGTCCTCGGGGCCAACTTCAAATACTACCGTCTGCAGCTGGGACATATTTTTGCAGAAGCTGTTGGGTATGGATTCGATGCCATAGCCAAAGGTTACGGACTGCATATTTTTACAATCTTTAAAAAAGCTGGTAGAAAGGGTGTTTTTCAGGCTTCCCGGAATTCGGATGCTTGTAAGGCCGTCGCAGGCTGAAAAAGCATCTGCACCGATCTCGGTCAGACCATCCCAAAGGGTAAGACTGGTAATGGCATCGCAGTTATGGAATGCTTTTTGCTTAATGGAGGTAACGCTTTGGGGAATTACAATGTCTGCTTTTGTACAGCCGGAAAAAGCATATTCGCCAATGGCAGTTACAGTTGCAGGTATGGGACATGATGTCAGAGCTGAGCAGTTATAGAATGCATAGTTGCCAATACCTGTTACAGCCTTCTCACTTGTGGGATCAATGATCACACTTGTAAGAGCCGTCATATTGGCGCAGACATTGGCAGGGATCTGGGCCGTGTCTCCCGCAAAAGTAACGGATGTCAGAGCGGTATTATTTCCAAAAGCCGCATTCGATGCAGCGGGAAAAGACTTCACCGTATCTGCGATCTCTACAGCGGTAAGATTGGGATAATCCTTTGCGAATGCTTTATTTCCCACAGATGTGATGCCGGAGGACAAAACAACATTTTTAACATCCTCTCTGTAAGCATACCAGGGATAATCGGATGCGTTGCTGACGCTCTTCATGGCGCCGCTTCCGGATATGGTCAGGGTTCCGTCCGGGGTGATCTCCCAGGTAAGATTTGTATCCCATTCACCACTGACGGTTTCTGTAAGACCCTCTGCAACGATCTGCTCAGAGATACTGTCGTCGCTGACGGTATCGGCCAAAGCAGGTCCTCCTGCAAAAAGGACAAACGCACAAACAGACAACATACACCGTTTTACTCGCTTATGTTTCATATTGACCCCTTTCTTTGAATCGCATATTTTACTCACGCTGCAAATTAGCACTTATGTAATTCACGAACTGCTGCGCCGTCCTTCCGGAGATTCCTCCGTACATCAGCTCCCATTTGTTAGCCTCTGCTAACAATTGTTCCTTCGGCATCTGTATATTCTGGCGACGGGCAAGCTCTTCCACAATGTGGAAATACTCCTTCTGGCCGGGCTTGGTGTAACCGATGGTAAGTCCAAACCTGTGGACAAGTGAAAGCTTTTCTTCCATGGTGTCGGAGTGATGAATACCCTGATTGACCGTCACATCCGAACGATCCTTCCAGGTTTCGTTGATCAGATGTCTTCTGTTGGAAGTCGCATAGATCAGGATGTTCTCCGGTTTGGTTTCCACACCGCCTTCGATAACGGCCTTCAGGAATTTATACTCGATCTCCTCTTCTTCAAAGGACAGATCGTCCATATAAATGATGAACCTGTAATTCCGGTTTTTCACTGCAGCAATAACGCCGGACAGATCTTTAAACTGATGCTTGTAGATCTCGATCATGCGAAGGCCTTTTTCATAATACTGATTTACAATGGCTTTCACGGAGGTGGATTTACCGGTTCCGGAATCACCGAACAGCAGCACGTTGTTGGCGGGCTTTCCTTCCACAAAGGCCTGCGTATTATCAATGAGTTTTTTCTTCTGGATCTCATATCCAACAAGGTCATCGAGTGTCACAAAGTCCATATTGTTGATGGGACAAAAGCGGATGGTTGGAACAACGCTGCTTCCCTGCTCGCTTCTTCCGCCGTCAAAGAAAGTACTTTCCGAAAAAGAGGATACGGACTGATTGATGCGAAACGCCTTATTCAGCCCGAACATTCCAACGCCGTAATCCTTATAAAAGCCCGTAACCAGGGAAAAGAAAGTGTCAACATCCCCTGCCTTGGCAAGTTTGTCTGACAAACTTCTCACCTTCAGACTGACGTTTTTGTTATACATCAGTTCCGGTTTGCCAATGGCTGTGTAATCCGTAAGGATGGAAAAGCAGGATATGCCAAGCGCTTTTTCGATGACGGAAAAATCATAATGAAACATCTGCATAAAGATGTCCAGATCATTTTTCACAAAAGCATTGACGGAAGCCCCTTCTCTGGCTCCCATCTTTTCACAGGTTATGGTAAAAGGATTTTCATTGGTGATCAGAAGAAAGGTCAGATAATCCTGCCACAGATTTTTGTCAAAGGCATAATCGGTGGAAACCTGCAGGATCCTTCTGGTCTGTTTATAGATTTCGGAGATCAAAGCCTCTTTCTGTTTCGTTCCTTCTTCAAACTCTCTGAAAATTTCTGCGATCTTAACAAGGATCTCATCTTCTTTCATGGATCCGTAAACGATCAGTCTTGCTATCAGTTTATGCATAATAACCTCTCTGTTTATTGCATGGTTTCAAAACGGAGATTCCGCTCTATTTCTTTGTTATTTACAAGGATCTTGCATTTTCCGTTCACAAGCCTTATACGATCTTCTTTAAAATATGTTTCCACGTTCAGGCCGCTGTGACTCTTAACCTTGGTATCCACATCCCAAAGCTCCATTCTGCCGGTGTCTTTCAGACCGCCGAAGATCAGAACGTTCTTACCCACATTTTCAAAGGTCATGCCGGCATGATTGCCCATGATGATGCTTTTCCCGTACAGGGAGCCTGCGCAGGTAGAATCATCTGCTCCGATATTAATCATCACGTTGGCATCAAATACTTTCAGCTTCATATCTTTTTCGCCAAGCGTACCGATCCCCACGTATTTTGAACCGCCGCCTGTGATCTTAACCAGGGATTTAAAGATATTTGTAATGGCTTCTCCCTTCAGACTGCCGATGCTGACACCGTTTTTCACCTGATAGTCGCTCTCAAGCAGACATCTGTCAATATCAAGCAGCGCATCGCCGTTTATACATCCGAGTCCGACAGCGGTATCATTCCGTCCCATAAGCTGATAATGGCCTCTATTGATCCGGATCACGCCGCCAAGACCGGAGCCGATGCCAACAACCGTTTTCCCGTTGCACTCAATACGGATCTTCCCATCCTGTTCAAATACCAGTTTCCCATGGCGTGAATTTTCATCATTTCCGATGCCGTAGCAAAAATCACCGTCAAGATTGATCAGCAGGCTTCCCTCTCCTTCCATGGTAAGCTCGGAGCTTTCCGGTACTTTGATGCCGGTATGCAACAGTCCGTTTTCACCGTTCAGGATCAGTGTCACCTTGCAGTTTTCCCCAAGCTCAATACTGGGCCTGCCCTTTACATTGGTCAGCAGCACATTTTCGATTGATACACGCCCCTCATATCCATTTTCGAAGCGAATATGCATTCCGGTCTGATTGGCAGGGGTTCCGATGAGACTGAAGTCTTTGTATACCGCATCCTCATCACCCACTATGATATCGCTGCAGCCGTCTTTTTCCAGCATGGCCAGATTCACACGGTTCGACTTGCCTGCCCTGTAGATCTGCCTCAGGGCACCATCTTCTTTTTCCTGGGAATAGATCTTTATCATCTGAACGATCTTTTCATCGATGACAGATATTACTTTTTCCGAAGGCCTGGCCGTATAATAGCCCTGGATCAGATCCGCTCCCAAATGGATCACTTCCTGCAGCTCAGACTTGGTCTCAACGCCCTCTGCAAGGGCTTTGATGTTGCTGTCATGGCAAAACTCAATGATCTCACGGACAAAGTGCTGCTTTTGCGTATCTTCATGAATACCGGATAAAAGCGAACGGTCGATCTTTACAAAATTGGGTTTATAGCGGAGCAGATTGCTGACGTTGGAATAACCTGTTCCATAATCATCTACCGCAATTGGCACGTTGAGGCCTTCATAATAATCCTTCAGGCCGTTCAGATCCTCTTCCGAAAGTTCAGAGCTTTCCGTAAGCTCCACAACTGCCTGGGAAGAAAGCTTTTTCAAATGGGTGGTGATCAGCTCCTTGGCTTCCTTGGAGACCTGTACGCCGGGAATGCTGTTGATAAACATCTTTGCATCACCGAACAGATCCGGAAGATGCTCCAAAACGGACAGTACATTGATAAAGGTGGCTTCCTCCACATCGGAAAGGCGTCCCTGCATGAATGCATATTTTATGATATCCAGAGGAGAAATGCGTTTTTCCGTATTGGACCGCATCAGCGCTTCATAGGCAAAGATGGATCCGTCTTTTGCATTCACGATTGGCTGGAAATGATAGGTTAAAAGATTCTCGTCGAGGATCTTTTTAACCAGTTCATAATCCTGCTTCTGTTCTTCATCGAGCGTTTCAAACGCATCGGTCATCACACCGAGTCTGCCTGATTTCTGGTACTCCAGAAGCTTTTTCTGCAAAATGTCGCAGACGCATTTCTGTCTGATGTGCTCAAATCCTCTGGCGATGGCCATGATCCAGCGGCGATACACTTCATCATAGCTTCTGCCTTCGTCGCCGTAGCTGACAGCCGCGTATCCGTAGCACTCCGATTCAAAGAATACAGGCGTGAAGATAAAGGCTCTCGGTTTGTCCGATTCTTCCCAGAGCTCCGGCAGGATATCTTTCGTTTCAAAGGTTTCATCCAGGCCCACTCTGCTGTCCATTCTGCTGCTGTGGTAGCGGATGGCATAGATCATCCTTCTCGGATAACCGTCGTTTTCCACATGCAAAGGAGTGGTCTCCTCCATGTATTTCCACTTCGAACACAGGCACAGATGAAAGCTGGAAGCACCCTTGATCTGATATGCATAAGAATAAATATTGTTGATAAAGTCCGTCAGATTGGCCTGCGCCATCAAACTCTCCTGCATGGTGGTATTGACGGATGTGTACCCCTCTTCGGAGTTTTCCGTCTTCCAGGAAGCCCTTCTCATGGTCAGATCCGGCATGGTCTGGAAATGACAGCCGCAGCTCTCACCGATGACGGTTCTGGGCTTTACCGGTTCGATCTTGGGTTTTCTGCCGTTGAGTCTGTCACAGATATAATTGGCCGCATAGGTTCCGCATTCCACTGCCGGAAGAATTGCCGATGTGATAGTCTTGGGAGATGTCTGGCCCTCTTTTCCGGAATCAAAGCCAGCCACGGCAATATCCGCAGGGATCTTCACCCCTCTTTTTTCGAGGGCATCGCAAAGGCCGATGGCCATGGCATCATTGGCACAGATCACTGCCTGGGGCAGCTTTTTGTCGGAAGAAAGCAGATAATCGGCACACCGCTCACCGCTGTTATACCAGAAATCGCCGTCGATGATACGGTCCTTGCCAATGGTAAGCTGGTGCTTTTCCATGGTGTCCTTAAACGCCGCCAGTCTCTGCTGGGAATGCTTATGCCATTTTTTACCGGTCAGATAAGCTATATCCGTAAAATTGTGTTTTTCGATGAAATGAGAGACAAGATCTTCCATAGCCGAATAGTTGTCGGAAGAAAGGGTGTCGAAAAAATCACTCTCACTTTCCACAACCAAAACCGGGCCCGTATATTTTTCTTTGATATTCTCTTCGATCATTCTGGCCACATTGGGCGTCTGAATACTGTCTTTGAGCAGAACGATCCCGTCAAACATGGAATAATTTACAAGATGAAAGATGTTGGACTCCGCGGCTTCCCGCACGGAAGTATCCTGATATTTGCGAAACATGGAAAACACACAGACATCCATATTCAGAGAAAATGCCTGTGCGATCAGGCCAGAGATAAACCTGCTCTGATAATTCTCATCCCCCTGACCGATCAAAACCGCGATCCGTTTGCGAAGATTTGCCATTTCATGTCCCTCCATGAAAGAAATATAAAACAGAAAGACTGCCTGCTTTCGGTAAAAGCGGGCAGTCTTACAGCCTATTCAGCGTCAGGCTTTTCAACCTGCGCGATGGCAGATTTATTCATAGGGATTCTGCAGTGTCTGTCACTGCCGAATTCAACGATCACAATATTCTGCTCTTCATTGATATCGATCACCATGCCGTAAAATCCGCTTGTGGTAAGCACACTGTCACCGATGGAAAGATCCGCAAGCATAGCCTCAATACGCTTCTTTTCTTTTTTCTGCGGCTGGGTCATAACCAGGAAAAAGCCTACAACGATCACCAGATAAACTAGCATGACTACGCCGCCCTGCAACATTCCTCCCTGTTGGCCTCCGGCAGCTGCTGAAAGTAAGATACTCATAACTGAAAACTCCTCCAAATCTCTTTTTTCGTAACTATTATTTTATATCAAAAAGCGCCTGACTGTCAAATGCTACAGCCCGTTCATACGAGCCAGAAGATCGGACTTAAAGCCGGTAAAGCAGCCTTCGTCAAGGGCATTTCTGATCTCCTCCATGAGATGATTGTAAAAATACAGGTTATGCAATACGCAAAGCCGCATGCCAAGCATTTCTTTTGCCTTTAAAAGATGCCTGATGTAAGCACGGCTGTAACGCCTGCAGGCAGGGCAGCCGCATCCCTCTTCTATGGGCCGCATATCCTTTTCATACTGCTGATTAAACAGGTTCAGCTTGCCGTCATGAGTATAGACATGACCATGGCGTCCGTTTCTGGAAGGATATACGCAGTCAAAGAAGTCCACGCCCCGTTCCACGGCCTCCAGGATATTGGCAGGTGTACCGACTCCCATGAGATAAGTGGGCTTATCCTTGGGCAGATATTCGGTTACCACATCGATGGTATCATACATCTGTTCATGGCTTTCCCCTACGGCAAGGCCGCCGATGGCGTAACCGTCGAGATTCAGGTCGGCAATGGTTTTGGCATGTTCCTTTCTGATATCCGGGAAAATAGCCCCCTGATTGATCCCGAACAATAACTGCTCTTTGTTGATCGTCTCCGGCAAAGTATTCAGCCTGTCCATCTCTGCTTTGCATCTGACAAGCCATCTGGTGGTTCTGTCCACAGAAGGCTGTACATAGGACCTCTCTTCCATAGCCGGAGGACATTCGTCAAAGGCCATGGCAATGGTGGATGCCAGATGGGACTGGATCTGCATGCTCTCCTCCGGCCCCATAAAGATCTTATGGCCGTCAATATGGCAGCGGAAAGTTACCCCTTCCTCTTTGATCTTGCGGAGCTTGGCAAGGGAAAAAACCTGGAACCCGCCGGAATCCGTAAGGATCGGTCTGTCCCATACCATAAATTTGTGCAATCCGCCAAGTTCGTGGATCAGCGTATCTGTAGGTCTTACATGAAGATGATAGGTATTGGACAGCTGGATCTGGCAGCCCACTTCCTTCAGATCTTCCGTACCCACAGCACCTTTTATTGCGGCAACGGTTCCCACGTTCATAAATACCGGTGTCTGCACCGTCCCGTGAACCGTATCAAACCGGGCTCTTTTGGCCCGGCCTTCCGTTTTCAGGATTGTATATTCACTCATCTTTTTCTTCCGTTTCTTTTATTCCTGTCAGCCCACGCGCAGCTTAATCCTGCACGATTTCTTCCCGGGAAAGGCGCTGTACAAACTCTTCTAAGGTCAGGTCATGCTCCATGATATATTCAGCTGCTTTCCTGCCGACATAGCGGAAATGCCAGGGCTCAAATTCGATCCCCGTGATCTTTTCTTTACCCAAAGGATACCGAAGGATGAAGCCATATTCCATACAATGCCGGCTCAGCCATCTGCCGCCTTCCGTTTCGGCATAATCCGCATCCAGCGTGATATGCTGTTTGGTGGTAAGATCCACAGCCAGTCCCAGTTCATGTTCGGAAAAACCGGGGATGGTCACAGCCTGGGCAGTTTCTTTATAAGCATCCAGATAGTTTTCGTTGTTTCGAAGTGCCCGCTTTACCTTTTTGTCGAACAGGCCCTTTTGCTTCTGCTCGCTTCGATAGGGCGAGATCACCAAAAGCTTTACGCCGTCTTCAGCAGCCGCGCTCAGCATATCTTCCAGATCATCCACAATACGCGCATCCACCTTCTGGCCGGTATGAATGCTTCCCAGCTCCACTTCATAATCCTCGGGAATGGGGTGCTGCTTGTTTACCAGAATATAACGCCAGTCATCGGGAGAAAAAAGCGTCTTCCCGCTCTGCCCCTCTTCCTGCTCATTTTCGGAAACTGTGCGGGGAGATGACGCTTCCTTATCCGTTTCAGCTGCTGTATCATTGCCGCTTACAGTTTCCGGCTCTGCTTCCGCCGTCTCGTTATCAGGTTTATTGTCTGTATTTCCGGTTCTGTAATAGCCATTGCCGGAAACATTTTTTTCGTAGTAAATATCATCTTCCTGTTGATCGAAAATGATCACCGCGGCTTTTTCGTTCTGCACGATGAGAAAGGTGCCAAGGATCAGGGATACGATCAACAGAAGAAGCGTTCCGATCTTTTTCATAGGTTGGTTTCTTTCGTTTTGCAAGTTGTCTACTGTACGCATACTGCATCCCGCAGCATTCTATATTCTATCCGCTATTGCAGGCTGTGTCAATCGAAACGTTGTGCATGGTTTTATGATCAGCATGGATGGACGCTTAATAATTTATTCCGCGGGCAACGGGCGTAGCCCGGCCAAATGGCAGATCTTCCCGAAAAACGCAGTTGCTGACAGGGGGAATTGCACCGGATGTGCAATTCAGGCTCAAAGGGCCCGGATGGCACTTTTGAGCCGACCCGTTAACGGAAATAACGAATATGCGTTTTTCTCTTAAGATCGCCATTTGCCGGATAGTGTCCCGGGAATGAATTATAAGCGGCCGACATGCAATTTCATAACTGTATTGCAAGAAACAGTTCTCACCGACTTCAATCTATGATAGAATCTATGAATGGTACTTACTATTTAAGGAATAAGGAGATACAAAATGGCAGGATCAACCTTCGGCAATCTGTTTCGGGTACATACCTTCGGAGAATCCCATGGCGCCGCGTTAGGTGCCGTCATCGACGGATGCCCCGCGGGACTTCCCTTATGTGAAGAGGATATCCAAAAATACTTAGATCGCAGAAAGCCGGGACAAAACAAGCTGTCCACCCCGAGAAAAGAGGATGACCGAGCAAAGATCCTCTCCGGCGTATTTGAGGGAAAGACAACGGGCACTCCCATTGCGGTTGTTGTGGAGAATACATCCCAGCGCTCCGCGGATTATTCGGAGATTGCCGTATCCTACAGGCCGGGGCATGCGGATTATACCTTTGATGCGAAATATGGTTTTCGTGATTACCGGGGCGGCGGCCGATCCTCCGGAAGGGAAACCATCGCCCGGGTCATTGGCGGCGCTGTTGCTGCAAAGATCCTGGAAAGCCTTGGGATCAGCGTTTATGCTTATACCCAAAGCATCGGCCCCGTATCCATCGATGCCGAGCGATTTGATAAAGATCAGATCTTACAGAACCCCTGCAATATGCCGGACAAAGAAGCGGCCGTTGCAGCGGAAAACTATCTTAAGGAATGCATGGAAAACAAAGATTCTTCCGGCGGCGTCGTTGCCTGCATCATGGAAGGTCTTCCCGCAGGAATCGGCGAACCGGTATTTGACAAGTTGGATGCGCTCTTAGCTCAGGCTGTCATGTCCGTAGGCGCTGTAAAGGCAGTGGAGATCGGTGACGGAATGGCCGTGGCAAAGGCTACGGGAAGTCAGAATAATGATTCCTTTGCTTCCGATCCCGGGGATGCCGGCAGGATCCGAAAGCTTACCAACCACTCCGGCGGAACCCTGGGAGGCATTTCCGATGGCAGCAATGTGATCCTTCGCGCCGCCATCAAGCCCACCCCTTCCATTTTCAGGCCTCAAAATACTGTAAACGATAAAGGGGAAGATATCACTCTTACCATTAAGGGCCGCCACGATCCCGTCATCGTTCCCAGAGCCGTTGTGGTGATCGAGTGCATGTGTGCCATAACCGCGGCGGATCTTTTGCTTTCGAATCTTTCCTCGAGAATGGAGTATCTGACAGCCATCTATAAACGATAAAAAAATGCACCTCAATCTGAGGTGCATTTCCTTTTTTCTTCTGCCGGCCAAAGGCTTTCGAGATAACGTCCGCCCTTTATGAAAGGGATTTTCTGATCTCTTTGATAAAGTCGGCGCTGTTTAATACCGTAACATTTTTCAGGGAAGTGATCAGTGCCAGATCCTTGGTCATCTTTCCTTTTTCAATGGTGGAAAGGGTTGCTTCTTCCAGCTTATCCGCAAAATCCATCAGCTCTTTGTTTCCGTCAAGCTCTCCTCTTTTGCGAAGTGCGCCTGTCCATGCAAAGATGGTGGCTACAGAGTTTGTGGATGTCTCCTCTCCTTTCAGATGTTTATAATAATGACGCTGTACGGTTCCGTGGGCTGCTTCATACTCATAAACGCCGGAGGGAGAAACCAGCACGGAAGTCATCATGGCAAGAGACCCGAAGGCGGAGGATACCATATCGCTCATCACATCGCCGTCATAGTTCTTGCATGCCCAGATAATGCCTCCCTTGCATTTCATGACCCTGGCAACGGCATCATCGATCAGTGTGTAGAAATAGGTAATGCCTGCTGCATCGAATTTCTCTTTATACTCTGCATCAAAAATCTCCTGGAAGATATCTTTGAAGGTATGATCATAGGTCTTGGAGATGGTATCTTTTGTTGCAAACCAAAGCTCCTGCTTGGTATCAAGGGCATAATTAAAGCATGCTCTTGCAAAGCTTTCAATGGATTTTCTGGTATTGTGAACGCCCTGGATCACTCCGGGACCGTCAAACTCATGGATGGTCTTTCTGGTTTCCGTTCCGTCTTCAGCGGTAAATACAAGCTCCGCTTTTCCGGGGCCCTCTGCCGCGATCTCCACGTTTTTATATACATCTCCGTAAGCATGTCTGGCAAGGGTGATGGGCTGCTCCCAATTACGTACGCAGGGCTCAATGCCTTTTACAATGATGGGGGTACGAAATACGGTTCCGTCCAGCATGGAACGGATGGTACCGTTGGGGCTTTTCCACATTTCTTTTAAATGATATTCGTCCATTCTGGCAGCATTGGGTGTAATGGTGGCACATTTCACGGCAACGCCGTACTTTTTGGTTGCCTCCGCACTGTCTTTTGTCACCTGATCATCTGTTTCATTGCGGTGCTCAAGACCAAGATCGTAATACTCTGTTTTCAGATCGATATAGGGCAAAAGCAGCTCGTCCTTGATCATCTTCCAGAGGATTCTGGTCATTTCGTCTCCGTCCATTTCCACCAGGGGTGTTGTCATTTGAATTTTGCTCATTTTCACTCCTCTTTCCGCCTGCCTAGGTTGCTTGGCGCTTACAGGCATTTTCTCATTTTTCGTAATGCTTCCGAAGAAAAAGATAGCATAGGTAAACCGAAAATACAAGGAAAACCATAAAAAAATCCCGTATACACAGTGGTATACGGGATTTCATTTACATTAATATGATGCTTAGAAGTGGCTGTACATGAAGTACTTGTATCCAAGCGGGTTAGAGAAGAATCCCTGAAGATTCTCGTCGATCATGTAAAGATCGGTGTAGAAGTACAGAGGGCAGATGCATCCGGTTTCCATCAGCATATCTTCTGCCTTGTGCATCATCTTGTAACGTGTGGGCTCATCTTCGCACTTCTTGATGGTATCGATGAGTACGTCATAGGTCTCAGCCCAGGTTCCGTTCTCAACCTTGGTGTCATAACCGAACTCGGTCAGATCCAGGCTGTAGATCTTAGCCTTAGCGTGATCGCCCTTACCGAACTGTACATCGTTGTTACCGGAAGCGGTTACCCACATATCAAGGAAGCAGATAGGATCGTTGTAATCTGCAAGCCAGCCGTTTCTTGCTACAGAGTAGTCACCCTGCTTACGTGTGTTCAGGAAGGTTGCCCACTCCTGGTTCTCAAGGTTCATGGTGATACCTACTGCCGCAAAAGCACTCTGCAGATACTCAGCGATTGCCTTGTGTGCATCAGAAGTGTTGTACAGGTAAGTAAGAGTAGGAGCATCGGTGAACTTTCCGCTTGCTTCATCATAGGTGTAGTATTTCTTCAGAACTTCCATAGCTTCGTTGAAGTTGCTCTCAAGTGCATCAGCAGATACATTAAGATATCCGTCAAAGCTGTTGGAGCCTGCGTTCTTGTAGAACTCGGAACCGTCTGCATCGGTAAGACCCATAGCAACGAAGGAAGATGCAGGAACCTGTCCACCCTGTGCAATGCTGTCTACGATGTAGTTACGATCAAAGAGCTTGGAAAGAGCGGTACGGATCTCTGCCTCAGCTTTCTGAGCGTCATCACCCTTCAGGTCGGAACCGGAAGGAAGGATGTTCTCGTTGATGTTCCAGCATACATAGTAAGTACCGATCTGGCCTTCTACGAAGAAGTTGTTAGGATAATCAGTCTTCAGGGAAGCGATCTCATTGGTAGGAACATCGTCGATCATGGTCCAGTCACCGTTCTTGAAGTTGGTGAGCATGTTGTTCTGATCATCGGACAGATAGAAGTTGATCTTGTCCATGGTGACGGAATCAGCATCTACATAAGAGCTGTTCTTCTCCAGAGTGATCACGGAGTTGTGCTCCCAACCGGTCATGGTGTAAGGTCCGTTGCACACATAGGTGGAAGGATCTGTTGCCCAAGAATCGCTTGCTACAACATCCTCGCGAACGGGGAAGTATACAGGGAATGCAAGAAGCTCATTCCAGTAAGAAATCTTATTCTTGATGGTAACTTCAAGAGTCTTGTCATCGACAGCCTTTACATTCAGCTTAGCATCGGGATTCTTCGGGTTGCCTTCATCATCCACATCCCAAACATCATCATAGCCGTCAACAACCTCAAACATATAACCATAGTCAGCAGCAAGCGCTACAGATACGGCTCTGTTCCATGCGAACTCGAAATCGCCTGCGGTTACATCCTTACCGTCGGACCATTTCAGGCCATCCTTTAAGGTGTAAGTGTAGGTTACGGTACCATCCTCATTTACAGTACCTTCAGGCAGCTCGGTAGCTGCATCGGGAACGATCTTGAAGGAATCGCCGTCTTTCTCCCACTTTGCAAGACCGGAAAACAGATGTACCAGCATGGTAGCTCCGTCTACGGCACTGTTCAGTGCGGGATCAAGGGTGTCGGGTTCGGATGCGATACAAACATTCAGACCGTCAGCTGCGGAAGCTGCGCCATCCTCTTTTGCTTCGCCTTCGCCGCTTTCTGCGTCAGCAGCTGCAGCTTCGTCTTCCTGTGCAGCAGCCTCAATGTCCTCTGCCAGCTCTTCGGGTGCGTCACCGCTCTGTGCGGAATCGCCACAAGCTGTCAAAGAAGCGACCATTGCAGCAGATAAAAGAATTGCAAGTAACTTCTTTTTCATAATTTTCTCCTCCTATTACAAAATTTTTGTTACTTCTATCAAAAAAGCTTATGCTTTATTGAACGGATCAGTTGATCTCTTCCACTCTGTGGCAGGCTACAAATCTGCCGCTTTCCACTTCGCGAAGGGCAGGCATGCTCTCCTTGCAGGCATCCGTTGCGTGAGGACATCTGGTATGGAAAGGACAGCCCTTAGGTGCATGAAGGGGTGAAGGAATCTCTCCCGACAGGGAGATTCTCTTATTGGCTCTTGCAACTTTGGGATCCGGCATGGGAACCGCACTCATCAATGCTTTCGTATAAGGATGCAGCGGTTTGTCGCAGATGGCATCCCTGCTGGCAAGCTCCACAAGGTGTCCCAGATACATTACGGCGATCCGGGAAGAAATATGCCGTACTACAAGAAGGTCATGGGCAATGAACAGATAGGTAAGCCCCAGATCCTCCTGAAGCTGTTCGAACATGTTGATGATCTGTGCCTGAATGGACACATCAAGGGCGGAAACAGGCTCGTCGCAGACCACAAATTCAGGTCTGGTGGCAAGGGCTCTTGCGATACCCACACGCTGTCTCTGTCCGCCGGAAAACTCATGGGCATAGCGGGCTGCATGTTCGGAGTTCAGTCCCACCTTATCCATCAGATACAAAATACGCTCTCTTCTCTCAGAAGCGTTGCTTACAAGCTTTTGTACATCCAAAGGCTCTCCGATGATATCAGATACGGTCATTCTGGGATCCAGTGAAGAATAAGGATCCTGGAATACCATGGTAGCTTTCTGACGAAAGGCTTCGATCTTCTGACGTCCTTCTATTTTTTCTCCGTCAAAGATTACATCTCCTGCCGTAGGCTTGTAAAGATGCAGAATGGTTCTGCCCGCGGTGGTCTTACCGCATCCGGACTCTCCTACAAGACCCAGGGTTTCACCTTTCATAATATCAAAGGAAATATCATCCACCGCCTTCAGGATCTGATTGGAGAAAAATCCGTTGTTCAGCTGAAAATACTGTTTCAGATTTTTCACCTGCAGAAGGGGTGCTTGATTGTTCTTATTGTCGTTTTGGATATCGTTCATGGTCTTCTCTTTCTTTACAGGGTTTTTTGATTCATCCAGCATCTTGCAAAATGTCCCTCCGAAACTTTCTGCAGCTTTGCAGCCTCTCTGATGCAGATCTTCATGGCGTTCTCACATCTGGGAGCGAAAGGACATCCCTTGGGCATATTCAAAAGATCGATGGGTGTTCCCGCAATGGGTTTCAGTTTCTGGTAAACATCATCTACTGTAGGAATGGATGATAAAAGTCCTTTTGTATACTCATGTTTGGGATGATAGAAAATATCCTCCGCAGAACCTTTTTCACAGATACCTCCGGCATACATAACGATCACTTCATCACAAAGCTGCGCCACAACGCCCAGATCATGGGTGATCATGATGATGGCCATGCCTTCTTTTTTCTGAATATCCTTCATCAGCTCCAGAATACCTGCCTGAATGGTAACGTCCAGTGCGGTGGTGGGCTCATCTGCAATGAGGATATCCGGTTCGCAGGCCAGAGCCATGGCGATCATAACCCGCTGTCTCATACCGCCGGAAAACTCGTATGGATACTGCTTCATTCGTTTTTCAGGCTCGTTTACATTTACAAGTCTGAGCATTTCAACAGCACGGTCGTATGCTTCCTTTTTATTTCTGCCGGTATGAAGCAGGATAGCCTCCATAAGCTGATTCCCGATGGTATAGGTGGGATTCAGGCTGGTCATGGGATCCTGGAAAATAATGGAAATTCTGTTTCCGCGGATCTTATTCATCGTGCTCTCGGGAGCACCAACCAGTTCCTCTCCGTTGAATTTAATGGAGCCGGATACGATCTTACCGGTTTTTGCCAGAATCTGCATAATGGAGTATGCAGTTACGGATTTACCGGAACCGGACTCTCCTACGATGCCGAGAACCTTATTTTTTTCCAGGCTGAATGATACACCGTTAACAGCCTTTACTTCACCGGCATCCGTAAAAAACGAAGTATGTAAGTCTGTCACCTCTAAAAGTGCCATGTTGTTTCCTTCCTTTGTATGTTTAGATTTATCCGTTCAGTTTCGGATCAAACGCATCTCTCAAGCCGTCACCGAACAGGTTCAGGGAAAGTACGATGAGGGAGATCACAATTGCGGGGATTACCAATCTGTAGGGATAAGAGGTAATTCCGTTCAGCGCGTCAGAGGCAAGGGAGCCTAAGGACGGCATAGGGGCATTAACACCAAGTCCCAGGAAAGAAAGATAACTTTCCGTAAAAATTGCCGAAGGGATCTGCAGTGCCGTAGAGATCACGATAACGGAAACGCAGTTGGGGATCAGATGCTTTCTGATGACCCAGCTTCCCTTGGCACCGGCTGCCTGGGCTGCCAGTACATATTCCTGCTCACGCAGGGACAGGATCTGTCCGCGGACAAGTCTTGCCATGGAAACCCAGTAAAGCAGGGCAAACACGATAAACAGCGAAATGATGTTGGATCCGATTCTTGCAAGAACCGTTCCCTCCAGGCTGTCTCCGATGACCTGTTTCAGCACCGTTGCAAGAAGGATTACCATAAGCATATCAGGCAGGGAATAGATGATATCTACCACACGCATGATGAAAAGGTCCACTTTTCCGCCGGCATAACCGGAAATCGCTCCTACCAAAAGTCCGATGATCAGCACGATGAGGGATGCAAAAAATCCTACTGCCAGGGAAATCCTGGTTCCGTATACCACACGGATGAAATAATCTCTTCCGCTGGAATCCGTTCCGAACAGATGGGGGAATACTTTTTCACCCTGCTCCATTCTTGCAAGCTCTGATGCGGAGTGTTCAAAAGGTCGCAGATTCTGGAATGAAGCATCTACGGGTTTTCCCGGTGTCATTCCCAGCATTGCTTCATATTGATAAGGCCAAACCATGGGAACGATCAGTGCACAAAGGGTGATCACAACGATGACCCAGAAGCTGACCATGGCCACTTTATTTTTCCGCAGCCTTCTGATACCATCCTTAAAGGCTGTGGTCTGGGGCCGCATCTTGACCATATACAGTTTTTCGTTTTCGTCTGCAGGCTGGAAATCCGCCGCAGTAAGCTGACTCTTCTTTACTTCCTCACTCATAAAGAGGTTTCTCCTTTAACTAATCTTTCCTTTATTCAAGCGTGATTCTGGGATCCACTACTTTGTAGAGGATATCGCTGACCAGATTCATGATCACGATAAGGGACGCCAGTACAATGGTGGTTCCCATGATCATGGTATAATCACGGTTTGTAATACTTGACACATAAGCCCTGCCGATACCGGGAACCGCAAAGATCTGCTCTACAACAAGAGAACCGGTAACGATATAGGCAAGCATAGGTCCGAAATATGTAATAACGGGGATCAGGGCATTTTTCAGTGCATGTCCGAAAATGATCCGGCTGCCTGACACACCCTTTGCACGTGCAGTTCGAATATAGTCCTGACCGAGTACATCCAGCATGGATGAACGGGTCAGTCTTGTAATATAAGACATGGGATATAACATCAGAGTAACCACAGGAAGGATCAGACCTCCGGGAGTGGCACCGTTTGCGGGAAGAATATGTGCTTTAATGGCAAAAGCTACCAATAAAAGCGTTCCCATTATAAAGGAAGGCATCGATACAAATGCAGTTGTCAGAACCATGATCACACGGTCAAGAACGGAATTTCTCATAAGCGCTGCGAAAGATCCGAGAACGATACCGATGATCAGCGCCAGGAATGCAGCGATGAGGCCTAATTTTGCGGAGGTCTTCATGCCGTCACCGATAATATCGATGACCATACGTCCTCTCTGCTTTAGGGAAGGACCGAAACGGAACTGCACCACATCTCCCAAATAGGTTGCATACTGGGTCATAAGGGGCTTATCCAGTCCGTACTTGGCTTCCATCGCCTTCTGAACGGCGGGAGATACGGCTTTCTCGGAGGTAAAAGGGCCTCCGGGTACGGCATGCATGATAAAGAATGTGACGGTAATTACCACCCAAACGGTAAAGATTGCCAGGATTATGCGCTTTATAATGTATTTAAGCATATTCGGATTCATATTCATTCCTCTGTTTCTGAAAGAATTTTTCGCGCTCGGCGAATTGTGCCCCCCTCCGGACACATAAAGTATATTATAGGAAAAACAGTTGTAAAAATCAACAAAAAAAATATTGTATCCGTTCATTTTTCGCGCAAATTCAATCCTACTTTTGCAAATCCGGTTGGTTTTTGTACAAATATGTCTCCTTTCTGTTACCGTTACCATAATCGAATGTGATCAAAATGCGGATCGACTTTAAATAATTCTTAATAAAATTCAACAGATATTTTAAACTCCGTTATTTATAATTATGCAAAAAACTCGCATAAAGCAAAGAAACGGTCGGCTGTTGCCGACCGTTTCTTATTTCTGTTTCTATTCTTTCTGCGTTTATCTCGTCGGCTCTTATTCCGTCCCGGTTTTAGATGTTTTTCTTTTACCCGCAGCAGGAGCATACAAGAGCAGGAACAATCCCGCAGCTGCAAAGAAAATGATCACCACCGTCAAAAGCTTGCTGTGATCTCCCGTATCCGGCGATTCGTCCAGCCCCGTGATGGCGGCTGTACCGGCAGCGATCTCGGATGCTCCTGCTCCGATGCCGGCATAGATTCCGTAAGGAGAAAAATGATTGGTCCGGAAGGTAAACATATACTTTCCGTCTTCTTCTGCCTTGGTGCCGTAGATCATCTCCAGTTTTCCGTCTTCCGTTAAGGAAACGGCACAGATTTGCTGATTATAAAGGGTTTCCGAAACCGGGATCTTTACCTGTACATAACGATTGCCGAAATTGGTGATGGGTACGTTGGTCTCCTTTTCCACCATGGATAAAGAAAGTAGATTCAGCTGTCCTTCCACCGGCTGTCCGTACTTTTCCGTAATAGCATCCCGGAGTTTTTCTTCCTGTGGTCTGTCTTTGCTTACATACAGGAAATACTCTGATGTATCACCTTTCACTTTTGCCGTGATCAGGTCTGCATCGGGATAAGTCGTCCCTTCAGGGACAGTTTCCACATAAAGTACTTCTTCCTCTTCTTTACTCTCTTCTTTTTCTTCCTCTGCCTGCGCAGCGGGCAGCTCGGAAAGGGCTGCATTTTCCGCATCAAAGGCAAGAGAAGGAATATAGTCTCCTGCAGAACCTAACGCTGCAGGCAGGATCAGTCGTTTGCAGTCAAGGCTTCCGGTTTCCGGATCATAAGCCGAAAATGCCGAAGGAGAAGCCCCGGTGATCCGGTAGGTTTTACCGTCTGCGGAAACCTGCTCCGGAATCTTCACAGTACCCGTTTCATCGGGAATGGCGGATGCACGAAGCAAGGTTGCCTCCGATCCCTTCGGTGCGATGGCAAGGCCTCTGAATCCCTGGTAGTTTTCATCCAGTATGGAAGCGGGAATATTCGACGGACTGCCGGAAAAGACAGCCAGGGGAATCTCCCCAAGTCCTTTGCTTCTGAACTGGTCATTGGCCAGTCTTGTAGATGTTTGTTCATAGGAAAGCTGCGGCAGATCCTGTCCTTCAAAGATCACGGATCCGCTTACGGCGCCATCAAAGGCTCCCAGTCCGATGGCCTGAACGGATGCGGGGATATGAAGATTATCCACAGGGCAGTTCATAAAGGCTCTGTCTGCGATCTGCTCCAGTGCATTTCCTCCCTGCAGGCTTCTTAAAGCGGTACAATCGTAAAATGCACCTTCACCAATGATGCGCACCTGATTTCCAAGCTTTACTTCCTGTAATTCTTCGTGCCCTGCAAAGCTTCCGCCTGCGATCATTTTTACGGTATCCGGGATCTGCAGGGAAGAGGCCGATCCTCTGTAGCCGATGAGTACCCCGTCTCCCACGATAAGAAAATCATCTCCACTTCCGGCGAGCCAGTTATCAAGATAAGGCGTGTTGGAAAAACACTCCGGGCTGATGTAAGTTACACTGTCCGGAATTTTCACCTGCTTTAAGTTATCGCAATGATAAAATGCCCCGTAGCCGATGCGCTCAAGGCCTTCCGGCAGTGCCACCGATGTCACGGTGCTTCTTGCAAATGCCAGATCTCCGATCTGCTTTGCGCCTTCACTGACCGCAGTATCTGTCAGTTCGCTGTTATCATAATAAGCTTTTCTGGGAATAAGGCCTTTACTATCAGCAGAAAGAATATCCACAGCTTCCGGAAAAGGTTCTTCCTGTGTTTCAACTTCAGCAGAAGCTACCACTGCCGGATTGCTGCCGTCTCCTCTGGCAGGGTCGGGATATTTGCCGGGATAGATCACAGCTTTATTCCCTACCACTCTGGTGGATCCGATCTGCGAATCATCGGAATCCGAATAATCATCCCAGGCATTTGCCCGGCTCAGATCTGCAGGCCTGTCGGGATCAAAGCTTTGGGAAAGATTCTCTGCACTGTCTCCATCAGTTACGCTTTTGCCATCAGCACCGGTATCTGCATTCGAAGATGAAGAGGAGCTTTTTTCCCTGCCGGTCCCGTTATAGTATCCTCCCAGGGCATTGGTGCTGACGGATAGATCCTCATACTCCATTAATGCGCTTTGGGACTGATCGAATCTGCGATAAAATTCATAGGCTACGGTCCCTTCTTCGGATATGATCCGAAGGCCGCTGCAGCCGTCAAATGCGGTATCGTGAATAGTCGTTACCGATGCGGGGATCTTCAGATCCCCCAAAGAAATGCAGTCTTCAAACGCCTTTGCACTGATCTTTCGAACAGACAAAGGAATATTCACCGTTTCTAAGTTTTCGCAGTTGGAAAAAGCAAACTCGGGGATCTCATAGAGATTGGGACACAGGGTCACTTCCCGCAGGTCATGACAGCCCCAAAAGGCATATCGTTCGATCTCGGTTACGGAATCGGGTATGGTAAAAGATGCGCCCTTTCTGGAGGATAAAACGCAATACAGTTTGGTTTTGTCTCTGTTGTAAAGGGCTCCGTCAATCAAAACAAAGTAAGGGTTTTTTCCAAGGTCCAGGGTCTTTAACGCATCATCTCCGGAAAAAACGCCTGCTCCCAGCTCAGTGAGGGTATCGTTAAAACGAAAACTGTGAAGGGATTCACATCCGGCAAAGGCACCGCTTTCCAGTACTGCAAGCTTTGAAGGCAGCACCACGTCCGTTATGGATGTGCAATTTCGGAAGGCCCCGTTTCCGATCTCCTCCAAAGAGGCAGGAAAGGAAACGCTTTTTAACTGATCCTGATTGGAAAATGCTTCGGAGGCGATCTTAAGCGTGCCGGAAGGAACGGTCACAGACGTTGCCGTGCCGTTGTAGGCATATACCGTATTCCCTTCCCGCTGAAAATCGCCGCCGCTTACTGCATATGCAAATGGCGCAGGCACCTGCCACAACAAGATGGCAAATGCCAGAAACAGAGCGCCGACGATCCGGCCGATATTTTTCTTCATACCGATCCTTCTCCTGTTTTAAGTTACGAATGATCAGGCGATCACTTTTACGATCTTTTTGGAAGGACGAAGCGCAAACATCAGGATGGATGCGATCGCCAGTCCGATAGCCAAAAACCACTTGGGATGAATGGGATCTCCCGTCTTGGGCGAAGCATCGGACACGCCGTTTGTCGCCATCAGGTTATTGGTCTCAACATACAATGCATAAGGTGAAAAATGAGGTGCGGTAAAGGATACGCAGGGCACATTATCAATGGTGATCAGTCTTGCATATACCTTTTCCATATTGCCTGCACTATCTACGGTGCAGACCTTGTTGTTGCCTGCATAGCCTGCCATGGCATCCGGAATGGGAATGGTCACATCCACCTTCAGTCCGTTGGTGTTCAGGATCTTGGTGGTACCTGTGGAATCATACAGGCTGATATCCATAGCAAAATATTTCAGGTTATCAAGGCTTCCGTACTGTTTCAACAGTGCTGCTTCAATGGCGGATCTTGCTTCATCGGAATCCGTTACCTTCACGATAAAGTTATCATTGGAGCCATCCACGGAAGCGGATGCCAGATTCCGGTTGGAAATGCCGCTCTTTGCCACATCGATCCTGGTGTTGGACTTGGGAACCACTTTTCCGGTCACGCTTCCGTTTCCGCTTACGGATGCGGACTTGGGCGGAACGTAGTTGGGGTCTTTCTGGTAAGTTGCCTGTACCACAAGATCTCCGTGGATCGTAACGGATGCATAGTTGGCCGGTGACCAGGAAACAAACTTGTAACCCTTTCTCACAGGTTCGTAAGGGAACTTGCCGGGCTTCTGACCGTCTTCCACAATCTGGGTGCTCAGAAGTTTTCCGTCATAATCCACAAAGGATACAGTATAGGTCTTTCCGTTGGAGGAGGAAGAACTGCTTCCTCCGTTGTTGCTGTTTCCGCTATTGCCATTGTTCTTTTTATTGCTCTTGCCGCTCTTGCCGGAGGAACTGCCGTTATCCGAGGAGGTTCCGGATACATCATCAGAGCCGGATACATCAGAAGTTTCGGTATCCTTTTCAAAGGTAGCCTCAATGATCATATCTTCCGTCACGGCAATTTCCGTATAGTTGATGGGAGTCCAGTAAACAAACTTGTATCCCTTCTTTACAGGGTCGGACTTCAGAGGCGTGATGTAATTGCCATCCACAACGTTCTGTTTTCCGAACATAAGACCGTCAGCCATAAACGTTACCGTATGGACGATGGGATCTTTTTCCGGATCAGGATCCTTAGGCGGCACATAATTCGGATCGGGATAATACTTGATCAGGATCAGTGTATCACTGTTGATCTTCAAAGGAGCCTTGGTGATATCCGGGTCATAGTACGCCTTATATCCTGTTCTGGGAACCAGATCGGGAACATCACTTTCTGAGAATTCATCCCCGTCATTTACAACCACATGGTACTCATAGCCGGTGTTGGTCGCTTCGTCATAATCCACATCCCGAAGGGTTACCGTCCACTGTCCCTCCTGGGTGTAGATGTTGCTCTTTTCGTAAACAGCCACGGTGTAGATATCGTGGGTCACACCGTTAACCAGGGCATCCTGCTGATCCCATCTGCTGAACTTGTAGCCGGGCCATTTGTTCAGATAAGAGGTGTAGGCATCATATCTGGTGGATACGCCGTTCTTTGCCACCTGCTCTTCCGGCAGTGGGATCCAGTTGGACTGGTCCGTATAGTCCTTGGCAGGATCGCAGTCATGATAATAAATGGTATAGGTTATGGTGGGAAGCTCTGCAAACTCATACTTGGTCTCAGGATCTCTTGCTTCCTCATTCTGTACGAACTTATGGGCACTGCTGTTCAAATGACCATAGATCACCACGTTTTTATCATGAAGGTTATCGATCCAGTACAGGGAGGTGTCATCACCGTAAACATACAACTCTCCCACATTGGTATTGTCAAAAGCGTCCTTGGTGATAAACTGCACTGTTTCGGGCAGTTTACAGGTGGACAGGTTCTCTGCATTGTTGAAGCAAAGGGCCGGAATATTGGAAATGGAAGTATCCGTCAGATCCACACTGGAGATTTCTTTACAGTTGGAGAATGCTTTCGGATAGATTTCCGATACCGTCTCGGGAAGGATCACATTGGATCTGCCCGCACCGGATTTACCTCTTGTTTCAAGCACCTCTACGATGGATGTGGGGCTGCCGTTATCCAGTTTGTAGATAATGGCATCCTGACAGTCATAGTAAGGTGAAGATCCGAAATCCACGTCCTTCAGGGAAGTACAGCCTGCAAAAGGAAGGGCTGCCCCGTCTTCCGCTCCGTTTGCCGCATTGGGCTCACGTTTGATATAGGACAGGGTGGAGGGAAGGGTCACGCTGGTCAGGGAAGTATTGCCGCCAAAGGCATTCACTCCCAGGGTTTCCGCATATTCACCAAGGCTGTTGTCATGATTCATGGTAAAGGTTGTCATGGCGGTGCAGCCGGCAAACTCATTATCGGGGATCTCATGAACGGAGCCCAGTGTTACGGACTGTACGTATTCGTTTCCGTAGAACAGCGGTGTTGCGCCGCCCTTTAAGTAGTCCACTCCCGAAGGCACGTTCACATTGTAAATGGCATCAATGATGGCCTGCTCTTCTCCCGTCATCTCACCGGTAAGGTAGCCTTCTTTTTTGGCAAACGCTCTGGCCGCAACCATATTCTCACGGTAGAAGGAATGCTCGTACTCTTCGTTCATATGATCCTCGGAGCTGACGTAGCAGCTTAAGGAGTACAGATTCTTGCTGTCTGACAGCAGGCTTTCCAGTTCCGACTCGGAAGGAGGCGTGGCTGCCGCAAAATACTTGTTGAACTTCTCGTAAGTATTTTTCAGTCTGTCATATACGGGAATGTCCACAAGGGTTGCTTTTCCGCCGTCATTCTCCACTTCCATGTTGGAAGGGAAAGAGGTACAGAAATTGATATTGTCAGCCGGTGCCACCTTGGTATTGTTGTAAGCACCGGTGTTCATTGCATAGTAATACGGGTTGGAAGGATTGCTTCCGCCGATATCACCAAAAAACTTCAGACCGCCTTCATCAATAACGCCTGCGTTGGCATTGGTGGCAAAAGCACCTTCTCCTACGGAAACGCCGTCGGAATTCTCAAAATAAACGTTACGCAGATTCTCACAGCCTGTAAATGCGCCGCCGGCAATGCCTTCAATGGAAGCAGGCACCTTCAGATAACGGATATCCGTATTCCCTGCAAAGGTTCCGGCATCGATCTGTTTTACGGAATAAGGGCCGATCTTATCGGGGATCAGCACGTTATAACCGTTATTGGTATTGTCCGCCAGAGAGAAGCCAACCAGATTGCCGCTTTCATTTACGGTGTAAAAATAGCCGTCAACGTATTTTCTGTATTTTCCTCTGTTTTCGGAATCCAGATAGCCGAAAGCAAGTTCATTGTGATATCTGGTATACTGCTCTGCTTTGGAATCATAATATGCCATGATCACAAAGTCATCGGAGATCTTGAAGTTGTCTCCGTCGGGAGAGCCCTGTCCCAGATTGGTGCGGCCGAAGGTCTCTGAGGGATCATCGGACTTGGTGCAGATCTTGTTGGTCCCGGCATCCGGGCACTCAAATCCGAATCCGTTGGACTCACAGACCACGTAATTCAAGCTGTAGCATCCCGTTACATTGTCATGATTCCAGGTTCCCACTGCATGGGAAGGAAGCTCTAAGGATGTCAACTGACGGCAGCCGTAGCAGGTAAGGTTTGCATCAGCGATCATAACCGTAGGCGGGAATTTAACCTGTGACAGATTGTAGCAGTTATAAAACAAACCGTGGCCGATGGTAGTCAGATTGGCATCGCTGCCGTCTTCTTGTCCTTCGCCGGTAAGAGAAACCGCGGTCATTTTTTCACAGTTATAGAAACAGAAGTTACCAAGCTTCTGTACGGATTTGGGGATCACAACGGATTCTAAGTTGGCACATTCGGAAAAAGCCTCATCTCCGATCTCACGAAGATTGGCAGGCGTTGCAAAGGATACAGAGGACATGGAGCGGCACTGTGCAAACGCTTCGTTACCGATACTTCTTACGCCGTTGCCCAGACTGATGCTTCCGATGGCATTACATCCCTTAAAGGCCCGGTCGCCGATGGCGTAAACACTGTCAGGAATGATAACAGAGGATACGTTGGTCACATTTTCAAATACACCTTCGTTATCATCATTGTCAGTGGTGTATTCTCCGTCAGGCCATGCCATATTTTCCACGGTTTTACCGGTGTCGATCTTATAAGTCAGGTTATTATCCGCAATATAGTTGATGGGGATCATCAGCTGGGAAGAAGCGGTAAGCTCAGCGGGTGTGTTGCCGGATACCGAATTGGTGATCTGTGAAAGCACATCCGCCATTTTGTTTTTGTCCGTTCTGAAAAGCTCCGTTCCGTAAGCTTCCCACTCCGAATAGGAGCTGTAGGTGCAGGGCGAATAGATCTCCGGCACAAGGTCATTCTGATAAGCCTGAGAACGATAATACAGGAAATAGTTGCTCTGATCTACAGCCACATAGGTGCCGAGGCTTTCGTTAAAACGGAAGGCCGGCATCTCATTGGGGATATCAATAGAAGGAGAGCTGGCACTGCTGTCCTTGTTATACCCTACTACGATACCGGTGCTGATACCGCCATTTTTACCGTAAGCCACACGGAGCATACCGTCGCCGGATGCATATACGGGAAATGCTTCCGTACTGTAGGATGTGGGAAGATATGCCACCACATTGGCACTGGCATTGCTGTTGAACTTACCGGAAGCTTTATAGTCATCATAGGCATCCGAAGACAACGCTGCCGCCTTCGGAACAGGGATCAGCGCCACGATCACTGCCGTGATCATAAACAGCACAGAAAGAGTTCCCATTACAGACCGTTTCATCTGTCTGCGGGAACGTCCCTTTTTCCTTCCGTTGGTTTTTCCTTTTGAACCGGATCTTACTTTTGCCATAGTGATCTCCTTCGGTAAGTGTTACAGCTGTAACTAATTTGTCTTTTTGGCAACTACCACAAATCGGCTGTCATTTTCCAGATAATCGCAGGTGGACAGGGTTAAAAGCCTGTCGCCGTACTGGGCCGTGACACCGGTATCATACAAAGACATCTCCTCCATCTGCCGCATATTGGAATCAAATTCTGCAGGGGAGGCTGCATCAAAAAACTGATAATACTTGAATGTGATCTCATCCTTGGCATAGATTTTGGAATTAAACACATACATCACCTCATAGACACCTTTTTCATATATGGAATCGAAACAGATCTCCATGTGGTTTTTATAATAGTCTTCGGATTTGTATTTATTCAGGGACCCGAACATATTGCCGGAGCGCATGTTGTGCCCGTAAATGATCAGGTTCATGGAGGGCTTTAACACATCACAATTGCAATCCATGAACAGTGTCCCGTTCTTATCTTCCTTCTGATTGATGTCATGATCCAGATAATAGGTATTATCCGCAGTCTGCATCACAGGGTAGTCAATATTAGTATCGGCTATTTTCAGCCATCCGATTAGGTTTTTATTCTGACTGTACAGGCTTTTGTATTCATCCAGGATCTCAGGAGCCTGCTGTCCGTTTTTATCCACTGCCGTGATGTCTTTTCCGGAAAACAGATCGATCACGTCCTGATTGTCCTTTTTATGGGCGATCTGCTGTCTGAGTGCGTTGGCTCTGCCTGCGTCATAGACATAAACGCAAAAATATCCCAGACATCCGATCATTATGAAAAAAAGAATGAGAAGCAGGATCTTTCTGGCCTGCATCTGTCCCTTGGTCAGAACCACAACCCCTCTTTTACCGGACTTTCTGTTCTTTTTCCCGGCTTTGGAAAGCTGTTCTTTTTCGGCCGCTTCCTGCATCTGCGCCTGCTTTTTTTTGATCTTTACGACTCTTTCGTAGACTTCATCATCAAAAGCCCTTCCCTCGGGGCTGCTGAGGTCATAGTCTCCTGTCTGGAGCTTCTGGTACAAAAGGAGCACATTTTTGTCATTATTCAGATCATATTTTTCCCGCAACCTGGCGATGTCGTTTTTTTCCATGACAATTTATTGTATACCATATATGGGTATAATTGCAAGATATTTGCACTAAATATGCCCTAAAACAGGCAGACCCGTCTGTCCGGTCATAGCCGGAAAAACGGGCCTTTTTGTAAACCTTTACTGTTCTTTTTTCACTAGTACCTTAAAGCTCTTTGCGATACCGTTCTGTGCAATGGCATAGATCACGGCCTTTCCGGGCTTTTTACAGGTGACGACACCCTTCGAATCAACGGTAGCCACCTTGTTATTGCTGCTTTCGTAGCGGATTCCCACAAGAGCTCTGGCATCCGCTTTTTTGATCAGGGCTTCGGAGGTCACATCATACTTTTCTCCGGGAGCCGCCAGGATGGAGCCTTTGATCTGGGTATTAACCACTGCCGAAGGATTCACAAGATTGCCGTTGCTCCTTGCCGCATATACCGTCTCGGATACCGCGAGTACTTTTTTCGTATCAAACTTCTTCACGTTCTTATAAGCCACCACAATATACTTGTGATAGGTATCGGATTTGGCATTTTCATCTTTCCAGGTTGTCTTCTTTTTGCCTTTCACCGTTGCAAGAAGCTTCATCTTGGTTCCGTACTCACTGCCGTAGATCAGATAGCCGCTGGCTTTCTTGACTTTCTTCCATTTCAGCTTGATCTGGTCTTTTCCGCCAATGGCACGAAGCTTCATATTTACGTATTTGGCACCGCTTACGTTCTTCACATCGGTGTTGGTCTTTTTGATCTTCTTTTCGATCTCAGCCTGGGACTGATTGCCGGCATCCCACTTTTTATAGGCCTTCTTATACTCTGCGGTATCTTTTTCCTCTTTCAGCCTGTTGTATTCCCGCTCCGCATTTTCAAGACGAAGCACCAGGTCGGCACTTACCAGTGACTTCTGATCACTTGTGAGGTTATCGTAAGATGCTCTGGCATCTTCGATGAGGGCCTTATGAATGTCGGTAAGTTCTGCCTTTTCGGGAACCAGTGACAGTTTATTGGTCACACTGTCAACCGCCGTCTTGTTCTTTGCGTAGGTCTTGGAAAGATTATCATAGGTGCTCACCGCATTGTTCATTCTGTTTACGGCCGAGGACGGCAGCAGATTTTTCTGATCCTGGGAAAGTGCCTCATAGTAGGCTACCGCAGTATCAATAGCTTCTTTGCTGGCATTTGTCAGCGTCACAGGTTCCGGAATGGCCTGGATCTTTTTCAGTGCTGTCTGGGCTGCGGAATTATCCGTGGTGGTTTTGGCACCCAGTGCGGTATAGATCTGTTCCGCACTTACCACTTTGCTTTCCGCATCCTTCATGATCTTATTCAGCTGATTTCTTGTTGCATTGACTTTAATGGCATCATCATAGGCATCTCTTGCTTTATTGATCCTGTCTTCAGAGAGCTTATCATAGGTCACATTGCCGATGGCTCTGATAGCCGCTGCAGTCTGCTCTGCCTTCTGGTCCGCCAGATAATGGAAATCGTCATAGTATCCCAGAAGCCTTGCTACTTCCGGAACGGAGGTTCTCAGCTTGGTCTGGTTCATGGAACTTGCATATTCTTTGTAAGCCTGATCCAGCTTTTGCTCAAATTCAGGGGTAAGAACCACATTTCCGTTCACAAGCAGGGTTTCCAATGCTGCGATCTTCTGACGGATCATGGAAATCTCATATGCCATTTCTTTGGCGTATGCTTCATTTTCGATCCATACAGCCCACAGATTCAGATCTCCGGTAGTGGTTCCCGGCACAATGCGTTCCACCTTTTGGGAAGCATATTTGTTCCAGGATTCATTCTTGGAAGGATCCGGATTTTTAGGTCTTTCATCCCCGTTATACCAGCCGATAAACAGCATATCCGGTCTGTCGGAAGCTACATGGGGTGGGATCACATATTCTTTCGTAGGATCTTCCACGGTGTACTGATACAGTACATTAGCTGCGGAAGAAAAGCTGCCGATGGGAACACCTTCCGCATCGGAATCCCGATGGTAGGTGATCTTGTAAACAACGGGACTGAAGACAGCCGTGCAGGAAAGGGTCTTTGTAATGGTGGGATATTTTACCGCAATATCATCCACGGAAACAAACTCTTCCGGCAGTGCCGTTCCTTCAAAGCTGGCAGTAATATTCCAACCGTCGAAGGAATAACCTTTTTTCTCAAGCACCGGGAAGGTAAGGGCATCGCCGTAGATCTTCGTTCCGGATCTGGTATAGTTGGCCTCACCTGTTAAAAGACCTCCGTTAAAGTCAATGGAAAACTGTTCCTGGCGCAGATTCCATCTTGCAAACAGGGTAAGATTTCCGCTTGTCCCAAGAGGAATACCGGTCATTTTCTTATCTTCATTCCAGACAGCCGAAGGGTCGGAAGGATTTTCAGGCTGTTCTGTATACCATCCTGCAAACTGATATCGCAGTGATACAGGAGTCAGCTCTTCGAAATGTACGGATTTTTCAATGTTATAGGTTCTTGCGGGCTCCCGCTCAAAGTTTCCGATGGACTCCTCGAATTTATAGGTGATAGAGTATTCCTGCACTTCCCAAACCGCATAAAGAGTAATGACGGATGCAGGCATGCTCATATCCAGATCCTTTGTTTCATAGGTCATGGGGATCTTGGTATTTTCCACTTTGCCGTCATCTCTTGCGGTTCCCGCTTCGGTATACCAGCCTTTGAAGATATAGCCCCGGCGTCTACCGGAAAGATCCGGCGCCTTCAGGTCGTCTTTAAATCTGGCCGCGGTGCGATAAACGCTGACGCCGCTTTGGGAATCCAGCTTGGGGGTGAAGGAATTGTCATCTCCCCCGTCGGCCGCAAGCTCAGCGTCGTTGATGTTCCAGACAACGGTATAGGATTTGCGTTTCCACACTGCCACATAGGTTTTATCTCCGGTGGAACCTTTGGAGATCTTATCTCCCTTTGTGTAGGAGCCAAATACAGTCTCATACTCTTCATCCGTTGTATCGTCCGGATCCAGTGCTGACAGGGTATCGATGGCAGCATCATCCGTTGCTTCATACCAGCCGGCAAATTCATATCCGTCTGTAACGCTGATGGTGTCTGCTGCTTTACGAAGATTAAAGGTGGAGGACTCAATGTTATAGCTGTCCGTGCCGGCAGCTGCGCCGGTCCATGCCACACTGTCTTTAAAACTGCCGGCCTTATTCTGTCCGATCACATAATTTACGGTATACTCTATGGGCCTAAGGTCTGCTCTGATCAAAAGGGCATGGTTGGGCATATTTACCACGTTGCTGACCACGCCGTTCCCCAGCTCAGCTGCAATTTCCGCGCCGGTTAAAGGCTCCGTGGAACCTTCCAGATAGAATTTCCATCCCACGAAATCATATCCTTCTTTGGTAACATTTACCGGAAGATTCACCTGGGTATTTACCGCAAGCTTCAGCTGCTCTCCTTCCTGGGCAACCGGTGAGTATTCGGTAGGGGTACCGCCGCAAAAATCCCAGGTCAGGATAGGCTCATTGATATCAAATCTGGCGTAGATCCTGAAGGATGTCCCGCCAAGTTCGCTAACCAGTTTATTTAAGGTCTGCAGGCTGAACACATCGATCCGCGCCTGGGGATCCCAACCCTTGTTATCATAGATCTGCTTTGCTTTATTATATTCTTCTGAACTGGAATAATCATTTGGATCCGGAGCGCTGGTCATGATCTCTCGCTCCTTATAGTACCAGCCAACAAAATGATAATCTCCACTTTCTGCTTTTACTTCCGTTTTTCTCTGGGGAAGATCCGGATACTTTCCGGTGGTGACCGTGAAATAATCCACACCCTCTGTTCCGGTTCCGTCAGCATGTTTCATGAAGGCCGGTGTATGTCCGTCGGAAATTTCCTGCCAGGTCTTCCAGCTGCCGCCCTGCAGATCATACACTAAAGAGTACTCAACAGGAGACCAGATGGCCTTAATGGTTATGTTGGCAGCAGGCATTTTTTCATATCCGGTTCCTGCAAGGGAAACCGTATTGATCACAATAGGCTGCCCGTTTCCGACTTTGATCTGCCAGCCGGTCTGGGTATAATGTGCCCTGGTAAGATTCGGCGCCGTAATGGCCGTATCATATAAAACAGGCTGTCCGTCTTTTGCGGTATAGTCAGCATCATCCGGGGATCCGTCGCTAAGGTCCCAGGTCAGGGCAAAACTGTTGATCCCCCATTTTGCCGTAAGGACAAGATTTGTTCCCGCAGCGGGAAGATAGTCTGTCTGCCCCTGGGTGATGGTATCCAGTCTGGTGGTGTCGTCTGCAAGGTACCATCCCAGAAAGTTGTCCTGATCAGCGCCCCTGAGCACAGGAAGATCAAAGCTTTCGGTTTCCATGGTAAAGCTGCTGTAGGAATCCGCGATCTGCTGGGCTGTCAAAGGGGAGGCATAGTTTGCATCGGATGCTGCATAAAAGACCGCATCATCATGTCCCGTTCCCTTGTCGTAAGTGATCGTATAGTTTACAGGATCAAAAATCGCTTTCAGTTTCAGGTTACCGGGAGGCATGGTGGCCGGGATCTCACTCAACGTAGAAAGCTCATTACCGCTGTCGTCCATCCGCACTGCAGCCCACTTTTTAAACGCATAACCTGTTTTGGTCAGATTCAGATATTCCGCCACCTCATTGGGATTCTGCAGCGGATCGCCGTACAGCTTGTCTGCGGTGCGGAATCTGGTGTCCGAAGGGGAAACATTGGCCCCGTTGGTATCATAGGTCAGAGAATAATGGCAGGGAGACCATTTTGCATAGACAACCGTATCCCGCATAATGGGAGTGCTTGCAAACACAAAAGGTGCCTCGTACTGATCCGAATCATACCAGCCCTCAAAGATCCAGCCAGTCTCTGTGGGTGCTGTGGGAATGGTCGCATACTTTCGATCTTCCACGCCAAGCTCCGGGATCTCTTCCCCGTGACCGCACAGATCAAAGGTAACATAGTGATATCCGGTGGGAATAAAGGAATACCAGAAATTGATATAATACCCTTTGATGGTGATGCCTTCCTGGGTGGCATCCTCCGGTTCAATGTCTCTAGCCATTTTTCCGTTTACACGGACTACGGTCTTATCATCAAAGAAGGACTTGCTGGCATTGCTGACCTTGCATCTGACATACAATTTATAAACGGTAGAATTAACAATATCTATAACATCGGAATCCTGACAGGGAGTGGTCCCCACGTAGAGCTTTTTCTGCTCCACAGTAACCACGCTGGACTGGTCTCCTGCAATGGCAAGGCTGCCAAGAAGGGTTCCTACCGTGGTGGTGGTATTATCCACCTGGGCAGGCTCCGTAAGACGCACATTGAAAGTGTTGACTCTTCTGCGATTGGAGGTTGCGGGGAATGCATGATTAATAGTCACCGTGTTTCCGCTGAATACACATTCTTCCTGGGGAACCACGGTGTTGTTGATCAAAAGCTGACTGGTGCTGTTCAAAAGGCCGCCGTTTGTACCGGTAAGTACCACTTCAAGAACGTAAACCGTTCCGAAATCCGCAACGGAACCCTTCTGTACTTCCGTACCGTCCTGAAGTTTCCATTTCCAGCTTTCCACTCTGACTTTTGCTTCGCCGGAGACGGTATCATCATTCACCGTCAGTTCATCCTCAGTTGCAAGATTCTGATCCGCAACAGGGGCATCCACATAGATCAGCGCAGTTGTAATGTCATCCGCTTTCGCTGATACAGGGGGCATGGATGTTAAGATCATAAGCAATGCCATCATGGCACTTACGCTCCTCCTTGCCGTGTATTGATACCGATTTCTTCCGTGATTTCGCATATCCGTAAACTCCTTTTTTAAGACGATCCGTTGATCTGTTTCCGTTTACATAAATATAGGTTCAGCATAGCACAAAAAGACAGTAAGGTGCAAGAACCCTACTGTCTATTTCGGCTTATTTATGGAATTTGTTTAGGTTTTTTGTGGAATTTTACAGAAGTATCATTTGATGGATACCACAAACTTATGGGGGAGGCAGACGATACGATCTCCCCTTTTATGAATGGGAACGTGATGGACGCAGTCCTGGTTATCGCAGTCCGCACTGATGACACTCACGTAACCATCTTTGATCCGTATCTTATTTTTGCCTTTGGATGTTTGGAACTCATAGGATACTTCCTCCCCGTGCTCTCCGTAAAGAGGCGTTCCGTTTAAACGTGTAGCCCCGTCCGCTTCCACAAAAACCCGCAGATTCTTAGGATCTCCGAAGTTATTTCTCACTTCCCTGATAAAGATCCATGAAACGCAGATCAGTAATATGGTGGCAAATGCTACCGAAAAAAATCCGTTTTTTTTCACACCTTAGTTCCTTTCATCTTCCGAGATGCCCCTTGTATCATAATCATTCAGGAAATGCGTCACCTTTCCTTCCTGTTTGTAGGAAATGATGGTGGCCAGGTTCACATTTTCCACGCTGCGGAAAATATTTTTTTCCACAAATTCGTTTTTCGATGCCAGCTCCCGGATCAGACCTTTGATCTCACCCCGTTTGGAATCCTGCATCAGACCGCCGCCCCGTTCCGTATTCCTGCAGGCGCAGGCGATAAAAAACAGGCCGCAATAATCCCGCCAGTGTATGATATCCGACTCCCTGATATAATACAGGGGCCTGATCAGTTCCATTCCCGCAAAATGGATGCTGTGGAGTTTGGGCATCATGGTCTGAACCTGCCCGCCGTAAAGCATGCCCATAAGGATGGTTTCGATCACATCGTCAAAATGGTGTCCCAGGGCGATCTTATTGCACCCAAGCTCCTTGGCTTTATCGTATAGATAACCCCTTCGCATTCTGGCGCACAGATAGCAGGGGGAATCATCCACATTGTCCACCGCAGCAAAAATATCCGTCTCAAACACTTCAATGGGTATTCCAAGAAGATTGGCATTATCTTCGATCCTTTGACGGTTGAAGGAATTATATCCCGGATCCATTACAAGATACCGGAGTTCAAAATTCTTTTTCCCATGACGTTCCAGCTCCTGAAAAAGCTTGGCCATCAGCATGGAATCTTTTCCGCCGGAAATACACACGGCGATCCTGTCTCCGTCTTTGATCAGTTCATAGTCCTGAATTGCCTTGACAAAGGGCCTCCACAGACTCTTTCTGAACTTTGTGATCAGGGACCGCTCCGCACGAAGCCTGAACTGATCTGTCTGATCGCTGTCATGGAGGATATTTTGCATTTTACTCTGCTGATATCCTAAAAATCCCCCTTCCAGATACCAGATGCGAAATCCCATCTTGCGCATTTTCCCGGTAAGGGCCCAGCAGCCTTCCTCTTCCGCAGCCATAAGGCAGATGCTATAGATCCCGTCTAAAAACTGCTGACCGATCATCAGCTCCTCGATCCTCTCATCATCTATAAAGGAATCCAGATCATATCTGTGATCCTGCTCCTCCCGAATGGTCTCTCCGATGATGAAGGAAACAAAGTCCTCGCCTTCCTTCACCGCATTTAAAAGGACGTCTTTTTCCACATTTACCGCCCCGGGATAGGTAGAGCTTCTGTATTCGGCATTGCTTCGAAGGTCCATGACCAGCATGGTCCCGCTTACCGCTTCCAGTTCTTCAATTGTCATGACTCTGTCATTTTTAATGATATGAGACATAGAAGCTTTCCCTTTCTTTCAGCAATTTGCAAGACTTTGCACCAGAGATACGATCAGTTTCACCGCCTCTTCCATGGACTCTGCGCAGCAATATTCAAACCGTCCGTGATAGTTATGACCGCCGGTAAAAATATTGGGGGTAGGAATTCCTTCAAAGGAAAGACGCGCGCCGTCTGTTCCGCCTCTTACCGGGCTGATCAGCGGCTCGATCCCCTGCTGCTTCATACATTCTTTGGCTTTCTCCACCAGGAACATATAATCCGGTTCGATCTTCTCCCGCATATTGTAATAGCTGTCTTCGATGACAAGCTCCAGGGTACCCTCTCCGTATTTCAGATTCAGCGCTTCCGCCGCCTTTTTCACAATTTCCTTCCGCTTTTCGAACAGCTGCCTGTCATGGTCTCTGATCAGATACTCCAGTTTTGCAAGCTCCACGGAGCCGGAAATGCTGTCCAGATGGAAAAATCCCTCCCTGCCTTCCGTATACTCCGGCCTTTGCTCGGCCGGCAGCAGGCTGTCAAACTCCGCTGCGATCTTAGCTGCATTTTTCATAATGTTTTTGGCACTTCCGGTATGAACGCTGATGCCATGTACGGTGATGATGGCAGAAGCCGCATTAAAGGTTTCAAATTCCAGTTCTCCGATGGCGCCGCCGTCTACGGTATAGGCATAATCCGCCCCAAAAAGCTCTTTGTTAAAAAATGCGGTTCCTCTTCCCACCTCTTCATCCGGTGTAAATGCAAGGGAAACAGGGCCGTGGGGAATCTCGGGATGGGCCAGCAGATACTCGGCAGCAGCCATGATCTCGGCAACCCCGGCTTTATCATCCGCTCCCAAAAGAGTGGTTCCGTCGGTTACGATCAAAGTCTTCCCGATGTATTGTCTGATCTCGGGATAGGTCTTTGTCTCAAGAACAATACCTTTTTCTTCGTTCAAAAGGATATCGCCGCCGTCATAATCTGATATGATCCGGGGCTTTACATCTTTTCCCGAGGCATCGGGAGCCGTATCCATATGGGCGATCAGGCCCAGGGTCTTTTGGCATTTTCCTCCATCTGTGGCAGGGATCTTTCCATACACATAACAATGCTCCCTGTCATAAGTCACATCCGATGCGCCCATTTTTTCCAGTTCTCCGGCAAGAAGCTTTGCCAGGTTGTGCTGCCCCGGTGTGCTGGGGCTTTCCGTTGCATAATCATCTGACTGGGTGTCGATCTTTACGTAGTTTAAAAATAGTTCCGTTACACGGTTCATTGCTTTTGTTTGTTTCCTTTCTTTCTGCTTTCGTATTGCTTTATCCGGCTTCATCCCTGAAGCCTTTAAAAAAACCGGCAGGTATGAGCCTGCCGGTCTATCTGCACTTAACTGATCAGGAACAGTTTACTTTCACCTGTAGATTGTCTTCAAATCCCCGAAGAAGCTTTTGAATGTCATAGTAAACATCCGAAACCTCATCTCTCGGAAAGGATGGAAAGCATCCGATGAGCACATCCAGATCCATACCGCTCCTTGCCAAGCCTTCAACTGCACGTCTGTCCTGTTCTTTCATTTTCATTCCCCCGTTGATGAAATACACTACAACTTGTGCCAACAGGGTTATCATATCACAAAATTTTGTATTGCGCCATGGGGAATTTTATTTTTCCCCTTTTCCCCTGTGAAACAGCCGCATTTCATGGGCAAAGGCTGTGACAAACCCCGGATTTGAAGGATAATACAGGTGGGGAAAGCCGAAAATCCCGCTGTTATGCGTCACCATACAGGGCCACTGTCTGCTTTGATCCGGCTTTTCGGCAAGCAGGGCGTCCCCGTTGCAGGTGCTGTCAAAGTAATGGAATTCGTGTCCCTTCAGTCCGGTCATGGCGGACACAAGACGCATGGCCGAATCTGTCATGCCTGATCCTGCGCTGTTTTCCTGCTTCGAAACTTCTGCCTTATGATCGTTCGTACCTGCAATCTGCAGATAGCCGAACCTGACGGGTCTGCCTGCAAAGTGGCAGCTTCCCTCAATGACTCCTGCCATTTCAAAGGGATTTCCCTCTTTGTCAAAAACTGTATGGTGCAGATACATAAAGCCGCCGCATTCCGCAAGAGCCGGCATTCCTTTTTCGATCTGCTCTTTTATGCTTTTTCGCATGGAAACATTGTCCTGAAGCGCCTGCAAATGCTGCTCCGGATATCCGCCTCCCAAAAGCAATCCGTCAGCCTGCGTTGGAATGCAGGGATCTGTGATGGGGGAAAAATACTGTATGGTAATGCCGTTTTGCTCAAACAAGGCAAGGTTTTCCCTGTAATAAAAGCAAAAAGCATCGTCCCTTGCCACAGCCAGCACCGGTCCGTTCTGTGTTTGCGACAGCGTTTCCACAACTGCAAAGTCACTTGCTGCGTTCCTATTTTCCTTTGCCGCAGACTCCTCCGGCGCTGCCGCACTTTCCATGACAGAAAGGATCTGTGTCATATCACAGCTGCTTTCAAGTAGTTCCCGGCTTTCCCGGATCTTTTCTTTTACATCTGTGACCTCTCCGGGAAGCATGAGTCCCAAATGTCTGCTGCCCACGCGGATGTTCTCCGTTTTGGGGAAACAGCCGCAAAGGTGCAGATCCTCTCTGATGCCGTACAGTTCCTGTAAAAGTACGGGTTTCAGTTTTTCATAAAACCCCTTCGTAATGTTGTTTAGCAAGACACCACGGATCAGCCGGTTCGGATCATCCAAC
>JAIKWF010000115.1 GCA_024685005.1 Lachnospiraceae bacterium | reverse complement strand
GGTTTGAGCACTGTCAAAGTTGCGGTACAACGGGTTGTGCAACCTAAAATTTAAAGAAAGGAAAAAGTGCAATGTCAGCGCCCTCGGTACAATTCTACCGGGGGCGATTTTACTTGCTGTTGTTGCCTTTTCGATAAGCGGGTAATTGCAAAAAGATTGTAAGGATTTCTGTATGATGCTATTATTGTTTTGAGAGGATGGAACCGTGAAACCATCCATAATGAGGGTTATATTATGATCGATGAAATACTGTATATGGAAACCAGAGTCTTCAGTGATTTCTGTAAGAAAAAAAACATATCAGCAAGGGAAGCAAACAGGTTGTTCAATTTATATGACATATGGAGCTATATTGAAACCTGTTATGATTCGTTGCATTTAAGTGGGGACGATTCCGTGCTGGCTGATGTCGAAACGATTATAAATAAGCGGGGAGCAGCTTTATGATCCTAAAAAATGGTATGTTACTGTTTCATGGCAGTTATACTCCGGTTGAGGAGATTTCTCTGGATAGGTGTACAAGAGGTAAAGACTTTGGAAAAGGATTTTATCTTACATCGGATCTGAATCAGGCGCAAAACTTTATAAAAACATCCTTGAAAAAAGCGCAGCGTATGGGTGATGCGCCAATGTCACAGGATTACGGATTTGTGTCATCTTATCGTGTAAACATTGATGAGGGTGTAAAGGTTCACGTTTTTGATAAGGCAGATAAAGAATGGCTGTGGTTTATTTCACAAAATAGGCGTGTGCATTTGGCTGAATTACTGCAAGGTAAAATTGACCCGAACATTTCTAATTCAGATATTATCGTAGGCAAGATAGCGAATGACACAACAAATCCTGTGATAACTGCGTATCTGAATGGATTATATGGAGATATCCTGTCAGATGAAGCCATAGACTTTGCGATAAAGCAGCTTATGCCGGAGCATTTGGTGGATCAGTATTGTTTCTTGACTGATAGGGCTATAAAATGCCTGGAGTTTCAGGAGGCACGAAAATATGCAGTATGAAAAAATGAAAGCATGTGCCGATATGACATTGGCAAACGCAATTGAAGACCTCTCCAGAGAAGCACAGATTTCACTGGAAGAAGCACGGAATAAGGTCCTTGAATCCAAAGCATATGAGTGCCTGTATGATTTTGATACCGGAATGTGGATGGAAGGTCCGGATTATTTCCGTGATCTTTTACAAAAGAGTGAAGGAATCATCCAGACCATCCCATAGATTTTTCTGCTTTTGTTTTGTGGGAGGAGCGGGTTGAAGCACTGGGGCCGGTTCGATTTTCGGCTCTTTTTCTTCGCGGATTTCCATTTTCTCTATGGTCGGTTTCTGCATAGGGGCGAGTTCTTCCGCCGTAAATAACGGGCCGTGTGTGAACGCAGGGTTGTTTGCCAGGTTCAGCCCGCACTCGATCTGTTTCAATTCATGGTATTCTCTGGACAGTTCCTTTTCCTGTGCCTTGATTATTTCATAGTCCGGATTCAGACGGGCATTCTCCAGTTCTTTCCGAACATGCGACAGCTTTGCACCAACCTGGTTCATGCATGCCTTCAGCTGGTCCTCATTCTCGAGGCCTAGCTCCTGTACTGCAAAGGCTGCATTCTGCATCAGCTGTAATCTCTTTTGGTATGGCTGATAGACAGGATCATCGGGAGTTCTTTCGAAGCCGATCTTATCAAAGAACCAGTCCCTGAAATACTGAATGATCCTGATCGCGAACAGGAAGATCATCTCAAGGTCGGATCTCCTGCGCCCAGTCGGAGAATAGCGGCTGATCGAAAGATCCGGCATCTTTTTCACGACTTTTCTCTGTACATGGTGTGTATGTGTCTGATCGGGAGAGTTCCAGTCATACTCCCGGGTAAGCGCTTCCCGCGTAAAATCAAGTCCGAGCGTCTTGTCGCGGATCAAGCGATAGTCGCGTGTGTCATCAGGATCCGGTTTCAGAAAACGGTAAGTCACATACTTTCTGCTGTCATCGATCTGATATCCGGCCTGCCTCATGATCGTTACGAACTCATTCCAGTTATGAGCAATGCTTGCGACGTTCCGGATATCGTTGCGGTACCGGTCTTTCCAGAGATCACCGTTTCTACCTGCATCCCATTCTGCGTATGACATTGTCGAGTTGCGGTTCAAATCGGATTCGATCAGGATCGGAAGCCCATATTCGTGTGAGATCTGATCGTTGATATGCCGGATCCTGCGGCGGGATGTTTTGTTCATATGGAATTTCCTAAGTTCCGATCCGTGGTATGCACACACCACGATGTGGTTATGAAGATTGTCCGTGTTCATGTGTGTGGCGATTAAACACTTATGACCGGGAAAGGCACGGTTCGCATACTCGACACCTAGCTTATGGACAAGCCGCGGGTCCAGATCATCCATCCGGGGGAACGACTGGATCACATGAAAGCATTCAATCGCCTGCTTGGATCTGATCTCGCCGGTTTTCTTATCCACATACATCGGTGCGGACCTTTTTGCCATACGGCTCTCGCGGTAGTACCGGTCGTGGTCCATCTGAAAAGCAAGTGCAGCCGATGAAGGAACACAGCCGACACCGGACACCAAAATCGACGCATCACCGTCTAGTGCAAAGGCGGTCTTCTCAAGGTTCTGTGCATAGGAGAGAACGTTCTCAACGGATCCGGCAGGATCGTTTTGATATGCTTCCAGATTCGTCTTTTCGCCATCATGCTTTTTATCTTCCACATACGAGAGAACGTTGCGTACGCCGCTCATGGCATGGATCGCGATGTCTTTTTCGATACTCATTTCGGATTCCCTCCTTCATATTTTTTCACCAGATCCCTGAATACTTCATTTCGTGTTCTGCTTGAAGCAGAAAAGTGTTTCTTAAAAAGCGCCGTGATCTCTTCCATCAGTTCTTCTATGCGCTCCACATCCTGCGGGAAGACGCTGTGATTATCCAGGCAGACGCAGACAACGCCTTCGATAAGCCTGACATTGTCTTCATAGATCTTTAGGAATTCATCCAGGTCATGCATGGAGAAGTTTATGACATGAAACGTTTTGGTGTTTATGGCATTACGAACCCATGCTGTCGGGGTGATCCCAAGCTTCTTTGCTTTTTCCTTTAGAGTCAAAACTTCAGTACCGGTGATGTCGATGTGCAGATGTTTATCCTCTGTTTGTTCCGGTACATCCGAAATGTTTTCCGCTGTGTCTTTGTTTTCCATAGACCGTTTAAGATTTGATATCACATAGGAACTGTTTGATAATCTTTCTGCTTTGGCGTTCATTTCCACCTGCGCAGCCAGCTCTTCCGGCATATAGATTTTCATGATC
>JAIKWF010000114.1 GCA_024685005.1 Lachnospiraceae bacterium | reverse complement strand
CTATATCCATTATGAAGCTTCTCCTCTTCTCAAAAAGCGGGCCGCTTGCGACCCGCTTTCAAAATCATATGCTATTTTTGACGATCACTTGTTGACCTTGTTTGCAGCCTCAGCTTCTTCAGCTTTCTTGCGGTAATCATCATACATCTTCTTGCCAAGTGCTCCGAGAAGGAAGATCAGTACGAGCCACCACCAGCTCATTTCAACATTGTCTTCTCCGGGGATATCTGCAAGAGGTACTTCCGGATCCGTGATCTTCTTAAGAGCCTTATTGATAACGTCCTTTCTGGTGTTGTTCGCAACAAGGATCTTCTTGGCAGGATCGATGTTCTTTAATGTATTACCACCGTTACCGTTACCGGTTCCTGTGCCGTTACCTGTGCCGTTATCTTTTCTCACACCGAGAACTCCTGTTGCTGCTCCGCCTTCGCCTGTTCCGTCAGCGACCTCATCAAATGTTCCGGTATATCCTGCAGGTGCACCAAAATCTGTTGCTCCGGTATATGTTCCTATAGCAGGTCCTTCGTATGTGCCGCCTGTTGTTCCTTCGGATGTTGATCCGGATGTTCCGTCATCATCTGCATCGTCTGCTGTTACTTCGGGAACCGGTGTTGCAGGAGCAGGAGTTGCAGGACCCGGAACTGCAGGCTCTTTCTCATCGAATCTTGAAAGTTTTATTCCGTTATATGCATCACGTGCTTCCTGAACCTTCTTCTCGAGGTTTTCAACCTTTTGATTTAATTCATTGCGTTTTGCGATAGCTTCCTGAAGCTTTTCTTCAAGTTTCTGTTTTCTCTCTTTGTTCAGAATAACCGTGCCGATAGCATCGAGTTCCTTCTGAAGCCTGTCAACTTCTTTCTGTGCATTCGTAAGTTCTTTTTGAATATTCTGGTATCCATTAGCATTATAGGTATCTATAGCACTGATCAGGTTAGACAGCTTTGTGTAATTGTCCATGTTATTGGGACTGGTAATTTTCTCTACGCTACCGTCCTCCATGATCTCGCAAAGGGAGAATACTCCGTTTTCAAGATCAAGTTCATCACCGTACTTAGAATTCTTGTACACGTAATTGAACCTGCGTGTTTTTGGCTCACCATTGGCATCCTTATACTTTACAACAACAAAATTGTTTCGTCCGCCCTTGCCGCTTGCTGTGCCGCGTGCACTATACCACTGAACATTGTCTGTCCGCTCACCTTTCGCGACCTTTGTATCAACTTTATTTTTGGGATTTCCGTTAACATTTGTATTATCACGAATGCCCTCGTCATGGTTGTATGGATTTTTGTATTCCTTGTATACAACTCCGCTCTGAATGTAAGCATTACCTGGTGCACATTTTTCCCAGTATTCTTTTTTATTATTTTTCTCTGCTTCTGCCCCATCCGGTTTAATATATTGTCCAAGATCAGCACCGAAAACAAATTCATAATCTTCAAGATCAAGATCAATTCCCTCATCGTTTTCGATAAGGTATTTTGTAAGAAGACTGGTAAGGTATCTTCCAATCTGAGTAAGCTTACTAGTACCCTTCTCTGCGATGGTATTTATCTGACCAGTTGACTTTCTAAGGTTCTCAGCGGTCTTTTCAATGTTAAGGCTTCCGTCCTCATTAAATTCTGCACACTCAAGATTTCTAAATGTTTGATCTTTAATTTCGATCTTATTCCCATTTTCATCAAGTTTATTTACAGTTTTATTATTCTCATCCTTTACAGTTTCATATGTTATTACCTCTTGATAACAGTATAATACCATCATCGCGTAGGACTGCTCTTTAATCTTCTTGAGCTCATCAAGCTTTTCCTGATTTGCTTTTGCAAGTTCCTTGTAGTATTCAACCTTAGCCTGGGCATCTTTAAGCTTTGCTGCAGTGGCATTTGCGTTCTCTTTACCCTTTTTAACGTCTTCATTTATCCTGTTAAGGAATCCCTGTGCCGAAGCCAGTTCTGCATCTATAAGATCAAGATCTGCCTGAGTCTGATCAATATCGGCATTAATATTGTTGAGATCTTCCTGTGCAGCTTTTAAGCCACTCTCTGATTTGCCAAGATTATCAAACGCACTATCCTTTGCAGCATATGCTTCTTCTTTGTTGTCACTGCTATTTGCAACAGCGGCATCAGATATGACATCATTGGCACTGCCTGTTGTTTCTCCGTCGTGCTTTTCAAAATTATCAGCGTTTTCTTTCGCAGCTGCTACTGCACTATCACCGGCATTAGCATAGTTTTCGATATTCTTCTTAATGTCAACAAGGCTCTTTCCTTCATCATTTTTAACTTTTCCGTCAAGAACATCCTTGGCATCCTGGAGATATTCAAGTGCTCCGAGATCGGTCTTTACTATATTACCATTCTCATCTACAGCCGGATTACCATCTTCACCAATAACTACCTGCTGCTGTAAGAGAGCCTTTGCGCCATTAAGATCATCAATAACAGACTGACCGTTCTCACCCTCCTGAGCTTCCTGAGCTGTTATAATTCCGTTTTCATCTTTGGTAGTTACCATGGAAACATTCATTCCATAGACAGTATTAACTTTTCCGTTTTCATCAGTAGACGCCGTAGATTTAAGCGCTTCATTAATAGCAGGTACACATCCTTTTACTGCAGCTTCCTGATCAGATATCTGATCTGCGGTAACGGGAGCATCCACTACTTCAGGAACACCAGTCTCTTCAGCCGGAACATTCTGATTATCATCACTCTGTACTAAAGGCTCTGCTGTGGGCTCACCGGTAATGATATTCTCAGCTTTTTCTATATGCTCAGCTGCTTTTTCATCATTAGTTGTAGCGCCCTGTTCCGTCTCTTTATTTGTATCCTCAACAGGATCTGTATCATCATCAGCAAGAACAGTGACAGGTGCGCTTGTTGCAGCTATCATTGTTGCAAGACCGATTGTAATTGCTCTTAAAACCTTGTCATTCTTAATGTTTTTTCTCATTTTGTGTTCCTCCGAATTCTTCTTCCCCTTAATGTTTTCCTTCACAAAAATTTTATATCGGCAAATTTTTTGTTCTCTTAACTATAAAGATTAAGAGGATTTACAAAAAGGTTCACAAGTGACGATTTTTTCTTATTAAAACTACATTTTATTGCTTTGTGATTTTTTCTAATGCGTCACATTGTATATTCTTTACACTAATAATGACATACGCGGGAATAAAAAAGGTTCATTGTTTCCGAAAAAAAACATAAAAAGAACAGCCCCTTCCGGGACTGCCTTTTTTGTGTGTGAGATGAGGATTATAAGAAGATATTACTATCTAATTATCTGGTCTGTGCCTTTGCTTCTTCCTGTCTCTTGTGGTTCTCGTACATTGCCTTTCCTGTTGCTCCGAGAAGAGCGATCACGAGGAGCCACCACCAGCTGATGTTGTCTTCGTTTTCAAAAGGAAGATCTGCAAGGGGTACTTCGTTTTCTGCGATCTTAACGAGCTTTTTCGTACCTTTCATTTCAGCCTGTACATTTGCGTCATCTTCTGATTCAGTGTCTGTTTCGATCTCTATCTGTACTGCACCGTCGGAAACTGCTTCATTTGTTGTATTCTCTTCGGTTACTGCTGAAGTATCGGAAACTCTTGCTCCGAGAACTGCTGATGATGTTTCGCTACCACCGACTGCTTCGGTCAATTCTGCTGTTTCTGCAGCAACTCCTGCGGATGTTTCTGTTGCGATAGCTGCTACGTCTGCGGTTGACTCTGTTTCAACTGATACTTCTGCGGTCGATCCGGTTGTAACTGCCTGGATCTGACCGATCGTCTCAGCGGGTGCTGCGAAAGATGTCTCAATTGCTGCTACTGCAGATGCTGCTTCATCGATTGTTTCGGTAAGGGAGATCTCGGGAGCGTTTTCAGCTTCGCTTGTGCCTTCGATAATAGCCTCAGCGGTTTCGCATGCTTCAACTGCCTCAGCTACTGTAGATGTCTCTTCAACCTGTGACTGTTCTGATTCTGATGTTGTCTCTTCGCTTGATTCTTCCGATCCGGAAGCTGTTGTATCGTTATCGGGTTCTGCATTTTCGTCAGCAAGAACTGCTATAGGAGATGCAGAAACGGTTATCATCGTTGCAAGTGCGATCGTGATTGCCTTTATAACCTTATCATTCTTAGTTGTTTTTCTCATTTTATAATCCTCCGACTAACTGTAAGTTACTTATTATCTCTTCACACATTATTTATTTTGTCACATACGTCGGATTACTTAACACTTTTTATGCAAAAAAATTACATTTGACATAATATGTCGCAATATAACAGTCCGGATCCTTTTTTCACACAAAAAAAGAAGCTGTTTCATTTCCAGCTTCTTTCCTCGCGTTTTCTATATCAGTCTGTTACTCTGCTATGTGCTTGAACAGGTACTGCAGAACCTCCGGTGTAAACTGCCTTGCGCTGATACCGATCGTGTAGGTGCCGTCCTCGTTCTTTTCGCGGCGGTTAACGTCAGCGTACATAATAAGCGTGCTCGCTACTATTATGATATCCTTGCCGACGATATCCGGCGAATCCGCAGGCATGATCACACCCATTCCGAGCGGGCTGACGTTCTTTGTCTCCACCATGAACTTCTCGCCAGTGTCGCAGACAACCACAACACCCTTTGCCGAATAGTCTACTCTTGATATATTACGTCTTTCTTCCATATTATTCACCTTTTCCTTTGATTTTCAGGTCATAACTTACATTATTATAGACAGATGATTTTCATTGTGCAACTGCATTCGTCCTGCCCGGAACATGATCCCAATTATCGAATATGCTAAAAGAATAACCCCTACCACAAGCAGATGCCGTATGTTATCATTATTATGTAACGGCAACAATTTAAAAGGAGGGCCATTTATGAGCAGCAGATCACAGAGAAGTTTTCAGATGAAAAACTGGCACCTTTCCGCTATAGTCGTGGGTATTCTCCTTGTATTAGGCGGACTGTATTTTATTTTTGGAATAAGCAGCCAGACAAACGCCAAAAATGCCAAATGTACGGAAAAGTCAACCGGGATCATCTCTGACGTTCAAAAGAGCGGATCCAAGTATATCTCTACCATCGACTATACGATCGAGGATTTTGAAAAGTCCCTTACTGTTGAAACAAAGAAGGATCTCGGCCTCGGGAATTCAATTGATATTTACTATGAACCGTCAACCTGGTCTCATCTGTATATTGAAGGGATCTCACAGACCGGAAAAGACGATATAAGCTTCGGTATCATAACACTTCTTGCCGGAGGAGTATTCATTCTTATCGGAGTTGTGGTGTTGAAGAAGAAAAAGAATGCCAACGTCGAACTATAAACCCTTGATTTTTCATATCTCGTCAATTAGCACAAAAATCACGCCTTGATCTGACGGATCAGGGCGTTATCTTTGTGAACAATTCCAGTATTCACAATTATCCCGGCTCAGGATATACTGTATAAAATTCATTTCTACGCAACATCATCAACCATCTTATCAAAGGAGTTCACATCTATGACTAAGTTCAGACACCGCCATCCGGTTCAGACATTTGAATCAGCCGTCGGAACCATCGACTACCCTTTAACCAATGATTTTATGTTTCACGTAGTGTTGGAGGAAAGCGACGAATGCGTTCTTCGCAAGCTGTTGTGTTCCCTCCTTCATATGGAACCGGAAGAGATCGTTTCCATTGATATCAGAAATCCGATAGATTACGGCCGGGCTGCAGCAGACAAGAAAACTATTCTGGATCTTAAACTGCTTCTTAATAATGACACCATGGTAAACATTGAGATGCAGGTCCTCGATGAAAAGGACTGGCCCGAGCGTTCCGTTATATACCTGTGCCGGAGCTACGATAATGTGAGGAAGGGTGAAAATTATGACTCTCTCCTGTCTGCGCACCACATCAGCATTCTGGATTATGATCTGTTCGATGACGAGCCTGAATTCTATTCTACACATCACCTTCGAAATGACCGATCAGGGCGCATATATACTGGTAATTTCAGCCTTTCTGTGCTAAACTTGAGACGTATAGAACTCGCAACCGAAGAAGACAGGAAATGGAACATCGACAAGTGGGCGGCATTGTTCAAAGCCCAAACCTGGGAGGATCTGCGTATGATAGCAACACAGGATAAAGAGATGACTGTTGCAGCCAAAAAGCTTTACAACAAAAACCAGGATGAGGTGGCACGGCTGTGGGCTCAGGCTCATGAAGATTTTCTCTGGGAAGAGCGTATTAGAAAGAAACGTGCTGAGAAGCTCGAAAAAGAAATGGCTGAAAAAGAGAAGATGATCAAATCCATGGATCAGGAGATTCAGTCTAAGGACCAGGAGATCCAGTCCAAGGACCAGGAGATTCAGTCCAAAGATCAGGAGATCCAGTCCAAGGACCAGGAGATCCAGTCCAAAGATCAGGAGATCCAGTCCAAGGACCAGGAGATCCAGTCCAAGGACCAAGAGATTGACAGGTTGCGTTCAATCCTGGCAGCTAATGGTATAAATCCCAACTAGAAACAATTGAAGAAATATTCAACAAGGAAGCGGGCCCTAATGACGATCAGGGCCCGCCCTTTAGTTAAAAGGAGTCTGTGAAAAAATGAGTCTGTGAAAAAATCTCTGTAAAAACGGAATAACACTGTATATCGCTTTACTTCTGAATAGTTATTTCTTCCATGACTTTCGGAATGATACATTTGATCCTACCGCCATATTTTGCATCAAGATAGTCTGCAAAAGAATCGGGATCTCCACTGTTATCTGCAAACATATCCCAATGTCCTGGGATGAC